>NZ_WUDQ01000394.1:0-3525 GCF_009827695.1 Paenibacillus sp. OT2-17
GCCAAAGGCGCTACTCAGACCCGACTGTACACGGTTCCTTCCAGTGGGGGGACGGCAGTATGCGTTAGTGAGACGCTTGACGCTCACCTCGGTAATGCGGGTATGAGCGACATGCGTTCACATCTTCATATAGGACCACCACGCTTCAGTGCCGACGGTCAATCCCTGTATACGCTAGTAACTCTTGAAGGGAATGTACACGTATATCAGTTTGCGCTTGATGGAACTTTTAAAATTTTAACGCAAGGAGATCGGGAAATTTATCAATTTGAGCTTACTTCAGATGAGCAGCATATCATTGCTGCTTCCACTGATGTGGCTTTACCAGGCGATTTGTTCCGAATTGCGATCCATTCAGGAATTGAGGAACGGCTGACCAGAGTGAATGACTCTCTGCTTGATGAGATTGAGATCAGTGTGCCTGAGAGCTTCTGGACTGAGGTTGAGGATGGCCGACGGGTGCAGGGATGGGTGATGAAGCCTGCTGGGTTTAAGGAGGGGGTATCCTATCCTGCTATTTTGGAGATTCACGGTGGTCCTCATGCCATGTATTCCAATTCTTTTTTTCATGAATTTCAGTTGCTGGCGGCTCAGGGGTATACAGTCATCTACACGAATCCTGGAGGAAGCCGAGGGTATGGACAGTCTTTCACCAATGTCGTCCTTGGAGATTACGGCGGACACGATTACACCGATCTGTTGAGTGCAGTGGACGAGGCTATACGTCAATTTCCATTCATTCATCCGGAAAGGCTGGGTGTAACAGGAGGCAGCTATGGTGGTTTTATGACAAACTGGATTGTCGGCCATACCGATCGATTCCGCGCAGCTGTGACCCAGCGCTCCATATCTAACTGGCTGTCCATGTATGGAGTGAGTGACATAGGGTACTCGTTTACTGAAGATGAAGTCGGCGGGAATCCGTGGGACGATTGCGAGCTCTTATGGAAGCAATCTCCGCTGGCTTATGTGCAGCAAATCAATACACCGCTGCTCATATTGCACGGGGAGCAGGATCTGCGATGTCCTATAGAGCAGGGAGAGCAGCTGTTTACAGCATTACGTCGCTTGGGGAAACCTACGCAATTTGTCCGTTTCCCAGCTTCAAGTCACGAGCTTTCACGAAAAGGGCACCCGCAGCTTCGCGTGGAACGACTGCAACGTATTACCAATTGGTTTGCCCAACACGAATTATAAGTAAATCGATTTCTTGTATTAATGTAAAAATGTCAGGTCCTAATCATAGGACTTGGCATTTTTAGTATGCCTTGCTACAATTCTCTCAACCTCATACAAAAGGAGATATATAATGGCCGAGCCCTTAAAAAATATGTACACGGAGAATTTTCTTCAACAATTCGGTGAAAAAGTACAGTCTGCGTACAGGCCGTTCGATACCATCGGATTCATCCATCAAGTGATGGATAAAAAATGGGATGAGCTGGAGCTAAAAGAACGAATACGGCGTATTTCGTTAACATTAGGGGTATTTTTGCCCAGTAAATATGAAGAAGCTCTGGATATTCTTTTTGCTATAGACGAGCATTGCAGTGGTTTTCCGTACTTGTTTTTCCCCGATTTTGTGGAGGTATATGGGCAGGGAGAAGAGCATTGGGACCTGTCCATGAAGGCACTGGAGCGATTCACCTCTAAGTCCTCTGCGGAGTTCGCCGTCAGACCCTTCCTCCTGCGTGAACCGGAACGGATGATGCGCCAGATGACGGTCTGAGCAGGGCATCCGAGCGAGCACGTCCGCCGTCTTGCCAGCGAAGGCTGTCGTCCACGGCTGCCCTGGGGACAGGCGTTGCCTGTGTTTAAACGCGATCCTGTTCCAGTTTTGGCCGTATTGGAATTACTGAAGGCCGATCCATCGCTGTATGTACGTAAAAGTGTAGCTAACAACCTGAACGATATTGCCAAGGATCATCCTGATGTGGTCATTGCTACGGCTCAACGGTGGAAAGGAACACATCCTGACACCGACTGGATTGTGCGTCATGGCTGTCGGACCCTGATTCGCAAATCCATCCCCGAAGTGATGGCAATGTTCGGCTATGCGGATGAAACAGACGGGGCGCCGTTAGTCACGGGAGCCTCTTTCACCACAGACTCTGCCATGCTAAAGCTTGGTGATAGCTGTGAGTTGAGCTACGCGCTTCAGCTTCGTGAAGGTGACCCGGTACGAGTCCGCATCGAGTATGGCATCGACTTTGTGAAGGCGAGAGGACAAGTCTCACGTAAACTGTTTTTGCTATCTGACAAAACGGTCCCTGGAGGAACCCATCTTACAGGTACACGGACACACCGTTTTGCAGACCTGACCACTCGTCGCCATTATGCGGGAGCGCACCGGATTGCACTGCTCGTAAACGGTCAGGAAGCGACTTCTACAGTGGTAGAACTCCAGTTGTAAATCACGATAGTAGTGAAGAAAAAGAGCCTGTAATTAGGCTCTTTCTTTTTGTCGTTCGCTTTACCAAATTTATTTTTTTCCAAAAAAATGATTCTGGTATTAGAACCTGGTACTAAGACGTGTTATACTACAGTAAGAAAGTGGATCTCATCTTATGTATAAAGGGGAAGGTATAATTTGACAGATCAACAACAATGGCTTGCGCCTGAATATTACAATATGACTTCGGAAATGGAACACCATGATGCTGGTAAAACCGCACTCAAGTGGCTGAGTGAGACAGGAGAATACGAAGAAATCACCTACGGAGAGCTGTTGAAAAAGGCTAATCGACTGGCTGGAGGACTCGCAAATCTGGGATTTAACAAAGGTGACAGAGTTCTGGTCGTAGTACCACGGCGTATTATTGCGTATGTAATTTATCTGGCCTGCTTGAAACTTGGGCTTGCTGTCATTCCATCTTCAGAAATGCTACGTGCCAAGGATATTGCATTTCGTCTTCGCCATTCAGAAGCGCGCGCAGTCATTGCCTGGACCGGAGTAACAAGCGAAGTGGACAAAATAAATGATGATTTGCCTGCTCTGGATTATCGCATCGTGGTCTCCGGGGACGACACGGCAGATGTATCTGGCTGGCTCGTGCTGAATGAGCTGATGGATGGACAGGAAGATACTTTTGAAGCTGTGAAGACGCACCGTGACGACATGGCCATTCTGGCCTATACTTCCGGCACCACAGGAAATCCTAAAGGTGTTGTACATAGCCATGGCTGGGGATATGCTCATCTGCGGATAACATCACCATGGTTGGATATTCAAGCTTCAGATATAGTATGGGCTACAGCTGCACCGGGATGGCAAAAGTGGATTTGGAGTCCGTTTTTATCCGTACTAGGAAATGGAGCGACCGGATTCGTATATAATGGTCCGTTTCGTCCAGGTCGGTATTTGCAGTTTATGCAGCAGTATGGAATCCAAGTGTTGTGCTGTACGCCGACAGAATATCGGATTATGGCGAAAACGGATGGTTTGGATCAATATGATCTATCCCAATTGCGCAGCGCAGTTTCTGCGGGAGAGCCTCTCAATCAGGAGGTCATTAACAAGTTTCA
>NZ_WUDQ01000395.1:0-3501 GCF_009827695.1 Paenibacillus sp. OT2-17
GCGCTCTTCCATGCTCAATTCGCGGATAGATTCACCTGTGTACTCAATAACATAACCTGTGGCGAAATCTGTACCGTATTTGGCAATGACACCCAAAATCATGTCCTTTGCTGTCACACCAGGTTTGCGGCGGCCTACAAAGCGAACTTCCATCGTTTTGGCTTTAGCTTGCTGGAGACATTGTGTTGCCATTACGTGCTCTACCTCACTGGTTCCGATACCAAAAGCGAGTGCTCCGAACGCCCCGTGTGTGGAGGTATGGCTATCACCACAAACAATCGTTTTGCCCGGATGAGTCAGACCAAGTTCAGGCCCCATAACGTGAACGACACCTTGATCCACCGTATCCAGATCATACAGTGTAACACCGAAATCACGGCAATTTTGAGTTAATGTATCAATCTGCTGCTTGGAAATCGGGTCCGTAATATTGTAACGGTCCTTAGTCGGCACGTTATGATCCATCGTTGCAAACGTAAGCTCTGGACGACGTACCTGACGTCCGCTAAGACGTAATCCCTCAAACGCCTGCGGCGATGTTACCTCATGTACGAGGTGAAGATCAATGTACAAAATACTCGGCTTTCCCGCTTCCTGATAGATGACATGGTTATCCCAAATTTTCTCGAACATGGTCTTTTTACTCATCATTATTCACCCCTGTGTTTTTCGAACCTAGTGGAGAGAAGCTAACGGCTCTCTCTTGAATGTCAACAATATACCACGGGATGTTTGATTGGTCTAAGATATGATATCTATAGAAGTGATAGGTTAAGGCTATAAGTATGAATACAATGAACTCTGTCGCCTTTTCTAAGGTACTGCCAGTTATTACATTAAGGATTTGTTTGAATATTCATACTGCGAAAGCTGAGTCAATTATATATTCTCAGATAATGTTGACAATATAAGGAATAAACTTGTACAATTAGGAAAATATTTTGTTTGGATTCCATTCTTCGTTGGTAACAAGGATATTGGAAATCGTAATAAGAATCATCTTAGCGATTGCTATAATGGTTCTTTTTTTCCTCTACTTTTGCAAAACTGTTCGTATTTGATTTTGTTAGCTCTCAATAACTATATAAAGTATAAAACGAAATATAGTTATATAATTTGATATAAATTACAGGCAATAAACAACGGAGCAAGAATTTTATGAATATCATCATGATGCGTTTTGTTGCAACAAATAGAAAACTGACTACGAGATTCAGCCGAAGATAACATTCACATCCTAAAAGGGAGTTGGAATGATGAAACAAAATGGAATATCCGTTGAAAACTACACTCCAATTTTGATTGTCGGTACGGGGATCTCAGGGCTTACTGCTGCTTATTATTTGTCGAAAAATAATATTAAGTACACGATTGTAACAAAAAAGAATGCACCCAAACAAAGCAACTCCTTTCTTTCAGCCGCAAATACTCGGGTTCCATCAGAGAATGAAGTTAACAATATTATTAATCTTACTATTGATAAATGTGGAGCAGATCGATCAGTAATTGAAGCGCTATATAGGAATTCCAACATAATTATAAATTTCTTCAAAGAATTAGGAATTCCTTATGAGAAAACATCCTTTGGTATCATGCCTGAATGTTTGATTAAATCACATGGGGGAAAGAAATTAATCAATTGTTTGTTACAACATATTGAACAACCGATGTGTAATAAAATTTTGATTCATTTGGAAAAGTACGATCAAGGAATTATCGCAATATTTTATGACACACAATCAGATCAATTTATCAGAATATTTACAAATTATTTGGTATTAGCTACGGGAGGATATGCAGGACAATTCTGTTTCAATGATAATTCGCCGGGTTCAACTGGTGAAACGCTTATCTTAGCTAAAAAAATAGGTGCAAGATTAAAGGGAATGTCTACAGTAATGTGTCATCCTTGGTCTATATATAACGGAAGGCAAATTTTATTGGGCGGGGTTGTATCTTTGAGTCAAGGGAAAATAATAGATGAGGATGGAGTTCAATTATTAAAAGATAAGTATATTTGTGATGCAATTGCTCGAGATGATTACCACGAAATGATTGATGAGATTTTAAAATTCCAACTTGAATGTATCAAACAAAAAAAAGACATGTACTTGGATATGAGCCATGCTGATGAAAATGTTTTAAATGAAAAATTCAAAAAATATGGATTTAGTCCTAAGGTAGTTAAAAATAAAAGAATTAAAATTACACCAACGATGCACTATTCTTCAGGAGGAATCGAAATCAATGCTAATGCTGAGGCTATAAACTTGAATCGTGTTTTTGCTACTGGAGAAGCTCAATTTAATGGTGATCTTGGTATAGGAAGAATCCCTGGGCAAGCATTCGCATCGGGGATCGTTTTTGGTAAATTAATTGCGGACAAAATAGCTAATGAAGGGGTTTTCAATACTCAATATCAAACTTCATTTAAAGATCCACCTGAAACGATGCATCTGTATTCGAAAGAAAATAATGACTTTCCGATCGAAGAGTTTCAGAAAAAGTTGTCAACTTTAATGATGGATTTGATCGCTTCCAATTCACCCGTGGTTTCTCTATCATTCCATAAAAAAAAAATACAAGAAAGTCAAAACATAATATTAAGTAGAGCAAGAGGATCAGGAAAACGATACGAGGATATTTTAACATTATTTTTTGGATATTTTGTTGCAATGGAAATTATAGAAGATCTTGAAGCAAAGTCAGGCTTGTTGAGTAACCAAAAATAGGATAAAAAGAGTCGCCTTTTTGGCTAATGGAAAGCACCACCCAACCATTCCAAAAAGAGGCGACCCTCATGGATTAGCCTAGGGCCGAACGGCGAACCTTATAGATTCCTCGGAAACTAATGTGGCTATGCTCAAGAAATTAAATTCAACACGCTTTAGTCATTATGACCAAAAGGATAAAAAGTACAGGGCTAAACAGCAATTCGAAAAAATGCCGGTGGAGCTTAAGAATCTTTATAAATGAATTAATTTCAAGATGATTACCAGCAAAATGAACAATGCCAATACAGCAGCTATCGATGTCCAAACTCTTCCGGTGATTCCCTCGTAGTCTCTTTTCATTTCCCCCACACGTAACGCCTCCTTTACTTTAGGGTACTATACTCCATAGGCTATGCGAGGTTTTGGTTAAAGGAAGGGCTTCTTAACAAAAAAAAGCTCCGCCGACCAATTAAGGTCAGCTGAGCTTTTTGATTTATTTAGTGTATTCACTTACTTCAAACGTAAGGATACGATCAAACAGCATGTAGTCCTTGCGGCTGCTGAATGGTCCTTTATTGTTATCGTGCTTGTTAATGGCGTATGAAGCCGATCCAGAACCAGCCTGCTTGCCCTCATACCATGAGATAAAGTCGTTAACCTCTTTCACGCTCAGGTCAAACTCTTTCTCTAAACCGGTTGTCAGGGTAACTACCAGGATTGCACGATCTCCCACCGGGTTATCGGGTTGAGAGGTGCCTGGTTCTCCCGGTTGACTCGGAGAGGTCCC
>NZ_WUDQ01000396.1:0-3493 GCF_009827695.1 Paenibacillus sp. OT2-17
CGCTGCTTAACTCGGCGCATCAAATCACGAAAGCAACCAAAGAAACCATTCTCCAGGTTATAAATGATAAGCAGATTCCAGTGGTTCTTGTCTCTGCGCGAATGCCGAAAGCAATTATTCCATTGCAGAAGCATCTTGGTATTTCGGAGCCTCTCATATGCTACAGTGGGGCACTTGTTATAGATAAACACGGGAACAAGCTGAACACCCGTTATATAGATAAGAAAATGACACAGCGTTTGCTTGACAGCCTGGCTGCCTATGATCTTCACGTAAGCCTGTATAAGGATGATGAGTGGTATATTGAGCAATTGGATGCATGGGCGCTTCAAGAACGTGACATCACCAATATCGAGCCTCGCATTTATAGTTTTTCTAAGCGTACCAATGGTTGGAGGGAAGAGACTGATGGAACCAGTAAAATTTTGTGCATGGGTGATCCCGAAGAGATCAGACGAGTCCTTCAAGTATTGCGACCCGTATACGGCGAAGAAGTAAATCTCTACTTATCCAAGCCTACTTATCTGGAAATCATGTCAAAAAAGGCTTCCAAAACCGCAGCCATTCAAATTCTGCTAAAAGAGTACCAACTGAAACAAAGCGATTGTCTGGCTATTGGTGACAACTACAATGATATCGACATGCTGGCCTTTGCGGGACTTGGCATTGCCATGGAAAATGCTCCCCTTGAGGTCAAAGCTGTTGCCAACACCGTTACTCTCTCGAATGACGAGGATGGAGTAGCTCATGCGCTGAAAAACCATATTCTGTTCCCTAAATAAGCAGGTTGAAATTAATTTCCAATGACTGATTCAGGCTGGAGGAATACAGGTGAAAAGAATAGATAAGATTTTAGAGTATATTGCCGAAAGCACCAAGAAAATTTCCAAAGAGGCTTTATTTGCGGGGGAAGGGATTACGGCTGCGGAAATTGCTGATGATCAAAAGATGTTGAGAAACAATGTGAGCAAAGAGTTGAATAATCTGCTGCGTGACGATCTAATCCTTAAAATCAAAGGAAGACCGGTCAGATTTCTGCACAAGCAGATTATCGAGGACACCTTTCGGGTTCGGCTGAAAGAGAAACAAATTGAGGTCAAAAGCATCAAAGAGGTATTGCTGCCTGACGAACAGGTCGATCCTTTCCATGCCTTGATCGGTTTCAGGGGCAGCATGCGTAACCAGGTTGAGCAGGGGAAGGCAGCGATTCTGTATCCTCCTAGAGGTCTGCATACCCTGATAGTCGGGCAGACGGGTGTTGGAAAAACTATGTTTGCCAGGTTGATGTACCATTATGGCAAGTATATGAAGCGGTTTTCAGAGCATGCGCCATTTATCGTTTTTAACTGCGCTGATTATTTCAATAACCCCCACTTGCTACTTTCCCACATCTTTGGTCACGTTAAAGGGGCGTTTACAGGCGCTGATCATGAAAAAGCAGGGCTGGTGGAGAAAGCTGACGGAGGCATCCTGTTTTTGGATGAGATTCACCGTTTACCCCCGGAAGGCCAGGAAATGATTTTCTATTTCATGGATACTCACACCTATAACAAATTGGGCGAAACGGATCGAAAAAGAGATGCGAGTGTGTTATTGATTGGAGCTACGACGGAGGATCCCGGATCATCCATGCTAAAAACCTTCATTAGGCGCATACCCATCACAATCAATATCCCTTCCCTTCAGGAACGTGCTATTGACGAGCAAATGCTGATTTTGAATCATTTGTTTGCTAACGAGGTCAATAGGGTAAACAAGCCGATTAGGATTGAACCAGAGGTAGTAAGAGCACTGATCGGCAGCGTCACCTACGGCAATATCGGCCAGTTAAAGTCGAACATCCAACTGGTATGCGCTAAAGGTTTTTTAAACAGCATACATGAAAACAAAGAAGAAATAGGACTTGATTTTAAAAACCTGCCGGGAAATATCCGAGATGGTTTGTTTAATATTGATAAAACGCAATATAAGATGAAGGAAATCGGATGTATTTCCTCGTGCCTATACATTACTCCTGAAGGAAGAAAAGCTTTGGAGGAAGAGGTTGTTTCCGAGCTGCCGTTTAACCTTTACAAACTAATTGAAGACAAGATTGGCATGCTGAAGGAAGAAGGGCTAGACGACGCCTACATCCACAGATTTATTGCTACGGATGTCAATATCCATATTAAAAGCTTTTATAACCGTTTTTATAAAACCAAGGGGAGCAGGGAACGAATTCTGAAAATTGTGGACAAAGACATCCTTGAATTCTCCGAGCAGATTAAGGAAATGGCCAAAAAGGTACTAAACCGAATTTACAGCGAGAGATTCGTGTATGCTTTCAGTCTTCATTTAAGCGCCTTTTTCAAGCGCACCAGAGAGAAAAAATACGGTGATGCACGAATCTATGAACCGATGAATGAACATGATGAAGAGTACAGACTGGCCCAGACTATCAAAAGTTTGATCGAGTCTAAGTTTGGTGTACATGTACCGGAGGCCGAAATAACTTATATGGCGATTCTTCTGAAATCTGTTGAGGAAGAACGACAGGGTAGTGTGGGAATTATAGTGGCAGCACACGGTACCAGTACAGCGAGCAGCATCGTCGGCGTCGTAGACAGCTTGCTGGGCAGTTCTAATCTTTGTGCTGTTGATATGCCCCTCGATGTCAGTCCTAGGGAAATTTTGGAGCTTATTATCGATAAAGTAAAGAGCATTGACCGTGGTAGAGGCGTGTTGCTGCTGGTTGATATGGGCTCTTTGCTCAATCTTGAAGAAACTATTATGGAACGTGTTGGAATCAATGTAAAGACTATTGATATGGTTTCAACTCCGCTCACGCTGGAGGCTGTCCGAAAGGCCAGTGTTTTTGACATGGGGATAGAGGAGATATACCAATCGCTAAAGGATTTCAGGGGATATAACAATAGCAGCGCCGCAGTGAAAGTAGTTCATAAGGCAATTGTGACGGTTTGCTCCTCCGGCAAAGGTGCAGCGGTCAAATTGAAAGAGTTTGTAGAGAAAGTTGTCTGCGATTTGACGGATGAGGAGATACTGGTTGTCCCGGCAAACGTAAGAGAGTTGGATAAAGTGGTCCAGGATATGCGGTCTAAGCGAACAATTCTTGCCGTGATTGGAGTAAAACGGCCAAGCGAGCCGGAAATCCCGTTTATTCCCTTGGAAAAGCTGATTGAAGCGAGGGGTGAGCAGACATTGAGAGAGCTACTGCTGAATAACAAGCAGATCCCTGCTGTGGATCAAAGTGTAGTCGTCAGGGAGTTATGCGAGGAAAGTCTGAAAGAATTTATGACTTATTTGAATCCCCACAAAATTCTGGGAATGGTGATGAGATTTGTGCAAGAGCTGGAACTTGGATTAGAAGTCAAATTTGATTATGCAACAAAAGTCCAAATTTCTACTCACACAGCTTATGCGCTGGAACGTATGGTTATTCGCGATGGACTTGTTTATCAGGGGGAAGTGAAACAGCTCGACCAGCACATATTCG
>NZ_WUDQ01000397.1:0-3469 GCF_009827695.1 Paenibacillus sp. OT2-17
AATGCATAGGCCAAAGGTATACGAATGCCCCATAATGAAATAATGGTAATTAAAAGCGGTATCATTACGGAACCCGTTGATCGAACAACACCTGTAATGACATTGGTAACACCGAATATAACAAAAGACCACAAAGTGATCAGATTAATCCGCATACCCAATTCCAATGCACCCCCCGTAGAAGGAAGGAACATGAGCAAGGCCTGACGGTTAAACACGTAAATTAATACCACAGCTCCACCAGTCAACACAAAATTATACACAATCCCAATCCAGGTTGTCATGCGCACTCGATCCCAACGTCCGGCTCCGATATTTTGAGCGGCAAAGGAAGATACGGCTGCACCTAACGCCATTGCCGGCATCTGCACATAGCTGGACAAATTATTGGCTGCTGTATAAGCTGCTGCTGCCACTGTTCCGTAGCCATTAATCAGATTCATTAAAGCAATCGCGCTGGTGGAGACAGCAATCATTTGCAACCCCATCGGCACTCCCTTACGGATTAGGGTCCAAATAATCTTCCAATCAAATCTGAGTAAATGAAGCTCTGAAGAAGCAATGCGCAAAAAATATTTTACTCGATATAGGTAAATGAGGATCAACACAAAGCTGATCCCTTGAGCGATCAGGGTAGCAGTAGCGGAACCTCCAATGCCCATAGCAGGAATCGGTCCCCATCCGAATATTAACAGCGGGTTGAGTAGTACATCCAGTACGACGGAAACGATTAGAAAATAAAATGGTGTTTTGGAATCTCCAGCCCCTCTCATTACAGTCATTATGTAGTTATAGCCGTACAAAAAGGGCATGCCTGCGAAAATAATACGTGTATACGTGATCGCCATATTCACCGATTCGGCAGGTGTATTGAGTACATGAAGAATCCAAGGCGCACTCAAAAATCCGATAATACCTATAGCAAAAGCGAGCACCAGAAAAAAGACTGCACTTGTACCTACTACACGCTTGGTTTCAGCTACGTCTCCTGCTCCGATATTTTGTCCGATCATAATAGTGGCAGCCATGGTGACGCCAAAAATCGAACTGATAAGAAAAAACATTATAATATTTCCATTGGAAGCGGCAGTCAATGCGGCTTCTCCCAGAAACTTTCCAACCCAGATCGAGTTGATCGTTCCATTCAGGGATTGCAGAATGTTTCCGAACAGCATCGGCAAAGAGAACATAAACAGCGTTTTGGCAATAGGACCTTCAATCAGGGAAGGCTTACGACTAGCCTCTGCTGCACTCATTTTCTCAACTCCTTCAATTTAAGATGTCTTCTGCTTAGTTTTATTACGTATAATACCCTATTCCTGCTCAATCTTCTCATATCATAAACGTATTTACGCAAAAAAGCGCAGTCCCTTAAATGTAAGGAACTGCGCTCTCAATTCATAGTTTAACCGTAATATATAAGACATCCGTAGAAACGGAACCATTCTTACAATTCAGTTACACTTACAGTTTGATTACGTTAGCTGCTTGGGGTCCACGGTTACCTTCAGTAATTTCGAATTCAACCGCTTGACCTTCTTCCAAAGTTTTAAAGCCGTCGCCTTGGATTGCGGAGAAATGTACGAATACGTCCTCGCCACCATCCATTTGAATGAAGCCATAACCTTTTTCTGCGTTAAACCATTTAACTGTACCTTTCAAGTGAACAACCTCCTAAAAATACCGCCATCTATGGCGAATATCCATATTATACTTCATGCTTTTTCACAATGCAATTGATGTTTTTCCTGGTTTTTCGGGCTGGAATGATTTGCTTTTGCGGCGGAAACTGCGGTATCATGAACCAAAACATCTATAAAATCGGAGACATGCATATGATGAAAAAACACGAAATATACAAAAAAGACAATTGGAACATGATGACTGTCGAGGTGCAGGGCCGTTACATCGTTCTACGGGAAATATCCGATGATTGGGGCGAGGAAGCCCACACGTTTTTAAGCCGTCCGGCGCTGATGCATTGGGCTCAAAATCGGTTTCCCAAGCAGTCCTTTCAAGATAATGAGGAAGAGTGGCAGCGGATCATGAACGCTTTCAAACAGGTCTAGCCTATTCATGGTGTCCAACAGCTATCTCATCTTCATTATTCTGGCCTTCACGCTGGGCGGAGTGCTGATCATGAAGCGTGATACGATACCGACTCCTCTCAAAAAGTGGATGGCCCTCACTGCTGTAATCATGGTTTGCCTTGCCTTTTATCTTATTGTATACAGCTTATTAAATATAGGTTCCAACCCACAGTAAGGAAAATTATACTTTCGGGCGTAAGAGGTCATACTATGGCATAACAAGCCATGGTATAAGGAGGATCTGCCGTTACATGCATCCTGTAAAACCTCTTGCCCTGCTGCTTACGGTAAGCGTGGCGGTTTCTTCGTTTTGGCATCCGTCCCTTACTGCCGCAGCCCTACCCCACATTACGTTCGATCAGAGGAGGCTCTCCATGAGTGAAATTGTAAAACGCGCTGATGCGCCAGTGGAAAATACATGGAAACTGGAAGATTTGTTTCCCAACCGCAAAGCATGGGATCAAGAATACGAAGAAGTCAAACAACTAGCCAAAAAGGCTGAACATTTCCAAGGCAAGCTCAATTCAGCAGAGTCGATTGGCAGCTGCTTTAAATTGGAAGATGAATTGTCGCTTAAAACCGAGCGTGTATATGTGTACGCACATCTGCATCATGATGAGGATACAGCTGAACCTACATACCAGGGTCTTTCGCAAAAAGCCAAAAAATTAGGCGTTGAGGTTAGCGAGTCTCTTTCTTTTGTGACGCCTGAAATTTTGGCACTGCCGGATCAACAGCTTGATGCCTTCATTGAAGATCCGAAGCTTGCAGATTATCGGTTTACACTTCAAGAAATGAAGCGGGAAAAAGCACATATTTTGGGCAAGACAGAAGAAGCACTGCTCGCTCAGGTTGGCAATCTGGCTCAAGCCCCGCAAACGATTTTTGGCATGCTCAACAATGCTGATCTGAAGTTTCCAAAAATTAAGGATGAGAACGGCAAAGAGGTTGAGCTGACTCATGGCAGCTACATTCAATTCCTCGAAAGTCCGCACCGCGAAGTACGCGAACGTGCTTTTAAAGCGGTATATGACACATATGCCAAAAATAAAAATACAATTGCTTCTACACTAAGTGCCAATGTAAACAAAAATATTTTTTATTCTCGTGTTCGCAAATACCCTTCTGTACTGGAAATGTCACTGTACGGTGACAATATTCCGAAGGAAGTATATACGAATCTCATTGATACCATTCATGAAAGCTTGCCCCTGCTCCATCGTTACATCAAGCTGCGTAAAAAGTTGTTAGGTGTGGACGAGCTCCATATGTATGATTTGTTCGCTCCACTTGTGGACGAATACAAGATGGACATTACGTATGAAGACGCCAAAAAGCAAACAAAGGAAGGCCTTAAGCCACTTGGCGAGGACTATCTG
>NZ_WUDQ01000398.1:0-3466 GCF_009827695.1 Paenibacillus sp. OT2-17
TCCCTGGATGCAGTTGGGTCGGGGCTCCAACATGCTCGTCTCTGACAAAGGGATACGGGGACTTGTGATCAAGCTGGGGCCAGGATTTGATTATGTTCATTTTGAAGATGAACAGATCGTTGCTGGAGGAGGCGTTTCACTGGTCAAACTGTGCGTTATGGCCAGCAAGCAGGGCCTGTCCGGTCTTGAATTTGCTGGTGGTATCCCAGGATCAGTCGGTGGGGCTGTCTACATGAACGCCGGTGCCCATGGGTCTGATGTGTCACAAATATTCCAGTCCGCTGAGATTGTGCTGGATACAGGGGAATTGGCTGTGTACGATGCCGAGAATATGCATTTCAGCTATCGTCACTCCGTGTTGCATGAGCAACGTGGAATGGTGACAGAGGCAGTGTTTCGGATGAAGCGGGGCGACCGCGAGGAAATTTCAGCAGCACTTGCGGCTTTTAAAGACCGCCGCCGGCTGACCCAGCCGTTACAGTTAGCTTGTGCAGGAAGCGTATTCCGTAATCCTCCAGGAGACTATGCTGCTCGTCTTATTGAGAGCGCAGGTCTCAAGGGCTTGAAGGCGGGAGGCGCAGAGGTATCTGTACAGCATGCCAATTTCATTGTAAATACCGGTCAAGCGACAGCAGAGGACGTGCTTACCCTAATGAAGCATATTCAAAGTACAATATCATCTCAAACCGGCATCAAGCTAGTTCCGGAGGTTTTCGTAGTGGGTGAGCGGTAAACTCGGAGGTGATACATTGGACAAATTGGTGATTGAGGGAGGCCGTCCCCTGTCAGGCACCATACGTATCCATGGGGCAAAAAATGCGGCACTACCTATTCTTGCAGCGAGCTTACTAGCACAAGGTAAGGTAGAAATTCGGAATGTGCCCCATCTTTTAGACATTAAGGTCATGCTGCACATCCTTGAAAGACTCGGCTGTACATGCCGACATGAAGAGGAAACGGTATACGTGGATACGTCGTCCGTCCGAACGTTCCAAATTCCAGAAGATTTGATGAAGCAAATGCGCTCATCTATCTTTCTGATGGGACCGCTGCTCGCCAGATATGGAGAAGTTTCCATTTACCAGCCCGGAGGCTGCGCCATAGGCGAGCGCAAAATTGATCTTCACCTAGAGGGCTTAAAAGCTCTTGGCGCAGAGATAGAGGAAAAAGACGAGCAAATTACATTTCGAGCCCACAAGCTAATCGGCTCGGACATCCACATGGATTTCCCGAGTGTAGGTGCAACGGAAAATATTATGATGGCTGCTGCGTTGGCTGAAGGACGAACAACGATCACCAATGCAGCGAGGGAACCGGAAATTCAGGATCTACAAAACTTCTTGAATGCCATGGGAGCCCGCATTATCGGTGCTGGAACCGACACGATTACAATTACGGGGGTCAGTCGCCTCAATCCGTGTACGTATGAGGTCATTCCTGACCGCATAGTAGCTGGAACGGTTATGATCGCAGCTGCAGCTACACGAGGAAGTGTGTCGCTGACCCACTGCAATCCATCCCACTTGTCTGCTCTGATTCATGTCCTCAGGCGGGCTGGTGTTCAAATCGGCATCTTGAATGATATAATGACCGTAAGTTGTATGAGTCGTCCCAAAGCAGTGGAAAGGATCGTTACCTCCCCTTACCCGTCTTTTCCGACGGATTTGCAATCTCAGGTCATGGTTCTGCTTTCCTTGGCGGACGGATTCAGTGTCATGAAAGAGACCGTCTTCGAAAGCCGATTCAAACATGTAGATGAACTAAATGTAATGGGTGCTGATATTACGGTTGATGCAAATGCTGCTTTTATAAGAGGAGTTTCTCGTCTGTACGGGGCTACGGTAGAGGCTACCGATCTGCGGGCAGGGGCTGCGCTGGTCATAGCGGGTCTAGCGGCTCAAGGATGTACCATTGTCGAGCAGGTTCATCATATTGACAGAGGGTATGACCGAATCGAACGTCTTTTCCAGGGACTGGGTGCCCGAATGAGCCGTCAGTCTCCGGTGCCGGAGCAGCTGGATTTCGTAAATTAATGCCTGTAATGTCCCTCCGTTAACGGGGGGACAAAAGGCTTTTGTGGAGAGAAGCTATGCCAAATGCTCAAATACCTGTTCTTAAAAAGAACAGAACGAAAAAAAGTACAAGCCGGAAGATTGCTATTCTTCTCATTTTGTTGTTTATCGTACTGCTCGCTGTTCTCTTTTTCCGTTCTTCGTTGAGTCGGGTTTCTGAAATTCGTTTTGATGGTAATGTATTTTCGACCCGAGATCAGCTTCTTAATCGAAGCGGTCTGGCTGTTGGAGATCAGTATTTCGGAGTCAGTTCATCCGACATCTCTGAGAAACTGCGGGAAATTCAATCGATACAGCAAGTCACAGTGGACAAGCAGTTTCCGGGGATTATTGCTATTCACATTAAAGAGTTTGCTACGGTCGCTTACGAGTTGCAGAGTGACGGGAGCCTTCGTGCTATTCTAGCGAACGGGACAAGCGTGGGCGTGGGGAGTAGCGGAATAGCCGTTGAGAAGCCTATTTTGACCAAATGGAAATCTGATGATCCGTACAAAGCGAAGCTGTGTGATGCTTTATCACGCATTCCGGGGGAATGGACAGCCGATATTTCGGAAATTATTCCCGCGCCGATTCCTTCTTTTCCGGACCGCATCAAAATGTACACACGTTCCCAGTTTGAGGTTATTACAACCGTTTCTCTACTGAATTCTAAAATCAGCTATTTGAACCAGGTGCTAGAAACAGAAGATCCAGGTTTGATCACCATGTTGGAGGCGGATTCCTACGTTCCGTTCAAACCGGATACGAGTAAAGAGGGCCAAGAAAAAGATACTACTCAGTGATGTGAAAAAATGCTAGAATTGATTTTATGGGTAATAGACTTGCCTCCTTCTTTTTTCTTCAAATTTTTATGTGACTGCAACCATAAATTGGCTTCTAAAAAATTTGTAGAAAAAAGAGGGAAAGCATGGAGTTTGTTGAATATGTACAGAGTGTGTTTAAAGAACGAAATTCATTTTGGAGTCAGGAGGTGCCACAGACTTGAGCAACAATGACATCATTGTTAGTTTGGACATCGGTACATCCAAAGTTCGGGCTATTATTGGGGAAATGAATAATGGAACCTTTAATATTATTGGAGTTGGATCTGCCGACTCGGAAGGGATTCGCAAAGGTGCAATTGTAGACATTGATCAAACCGTGCAATCAATCCGTAACGCCGTGGATCACGCAGAACGCATGGTTGGTATTCAAATAACAGAAGTGTATGTGGGGATTTCAGGCAATCATATTGGCCTGCAAAATAGTCATGGCGTAGTAGCCGTGTCCAACGAGGACCGTGAAATCGGTGAGGAGGACATTGAGCGTGTACTGAAGGCAGCTGAGGTTATTGCCGTACCACCGGAGAGAGAAATTATTGACGTGGTAGCCAAGCAGTATGTCGTGGATGGCCT
>NZ_WUDQ01000399.1:0-3456 GCF_009827695.1 Paenibacillus sp. OT2-17
CCTGCTAATCAACATACCAGCAATGACAATGCACGCTACAAGTGTCAATAGATACAGCAGCTTTTCTCGAATCGGCAGCTCTCTGCGGCGTGTAACGACTTTGGTGGTCTCACGATACCGTTGTTGCTGAACCTGTTCCTGACGGGCTCTTTCTTTTACAGCCAAATTACCGCGTGTATAAGCCATGTCGCCTCTCCTTCTCCATTAAATTTACAATTTTTCGGCAACTCTCAGCTTCGCTGTCCGGGACCGTGGATTAAGCTCCAATTCCTGCTCTGACGCCACAATCGGCTTACGGTTCACCAGCTTCAGATCGCCTATCATTTTGTCCTCCAAAATAGGCAAATCAGATGGATAGATGCTTTTCGCCAAATACTCCTTGAAAATATGCTTGCATATCCGATCCTCCAGAGAATGGAATGTAATGACCGAAATTCTGCCTCCTGGAGCCAGACATCTTATTGCCTGATGCAAAGTATCTTCCAGTGCACCCAACTCATCATTCACAGCAATCCGCAAAGCCTGGAAACTGCGTTTAGCCGGATGTCCCCCGGTTCTGCGTGCCGCAGCCGGAATTCCTTCTTTGATAATATCGACAAGTTCCCCTGTTGTGTGAATAGGCTTGTTCAATCGACGTTCAATCATGATCTTTGCGATCCGCCGTGAAAACTTCTCTTCTCCGTAATGAAACAAAATACGCGCAATCTCTGCTTCCGACCATTCATTGACAATTTCGTAAGCCGTAAGCGAGCTACTCTGATCCATCCGCATATCAAGCGGTGCATCATGATTGTAGCTAAATCCCCGTTCCCCCTCATCGAACTGGGGCGAGGATACACCCAGATCGAACAAAATACCCTGGACTTGCGGGACGCCGTCTTTTTCGGGCAATCCCAGCTCGGTCAGCTTGTCCTGCAAGTGGCGGAAGTTGGATTTCACTAATGAAATCTTTCCTTCATAGGCTGACAGCTTCTCTCGCGCATTGTTCAATGCCCAGTCGTCCTGATCAAAGGCAATGAGCCTTCCCTCAGGACCAAGCTGTGATGCAATGACGGAACTGTGTCCTGCCCCTCCCAACGTGCAGTCCACATAAATCCCGTCCTGCCTGATGTTTAGTGCCTGTGTTGCTTCTTCTTTGAGTACGGTAATGTGGTGAAACAAACGGCTGACCTCCTAAATTACAATTCAAAGTTGAAATCAACCAATTTCTCAGCAATGTCGTTAAATGCTTCTTCTGATTGGTTGAAATATTGCTCCCAAGTATGCTTGCTCCAAATCTCTACACGGGTGGACACTCCCAATACGACGCACTCTTTAGTAAGCTTGGCGTATTCGCACAAATTCCCCGGTAAATTTACCCTGCCCTGTTTGTCCAATTCGCATTCAGTCGCCCCCGAGAAAAAAAAACGGGTAAACGCCCGCGCATCGGCCTTCATCAAAGGCAGTGCTTTAAGTTTTTTTTCCATGACAGCCCACTCATCCATGGGATACACGAAGAGGCATTGGTCCAGCCCGCGGGTAACCACGAACGAGGCACCGAGAAGTTCACGAAACTTGGCCGGTACAGTAAGCCGGCCCTTCTCATCAATGCTATGTTGGAACTCCCCCATAAACATTGGTTTCGTCACCCCTTACCCCATTCTCCCACTTTGGCCCACTTTCCACCACCTAAGCATAATAGATTCGCTTTAAAAAATCAAAGACCTCTTTTTCATTACCAAAAAGTGATAGAAGCCGGATCCATACCCTTATGTCTGTTATTGTAGCCCTGCGTCACAAGATGCAAAAAAGCCCCTTTCCCCATGAAGCCGGCCCCCGACAATATGCATCAGGTTTCGAAACAACACGGAATAAAGGGCTTACTCTCTGTCCATTATGCCAATCTAAACAAACACTTGCATTAAAAACGCAACACTTTTGCAGCGAAAATCGTGATGTAATAATCCGATTACGCGTTCCAGCTGTCCAAATAGATCTTTTGGTCTTCAGTTAACGTGTCAATTTGGATTCCCAGACTATCAAGTTTGAATCGAGCTACCTGTTCATCAATTTCATAAGGTACATTAATAACAGCTTTGCCTAGCTCATTGTAACGATCATTCACATATTTCAAGCCAAGCGCCTGAAGCGCAAATGTCGTATCCATAATTTCCGCAGGATGACCATCAGCAGCAGCCAGATTCACGAGGCGTCCTTCTGCCAGCAAATACATTTTACGTCCATCTTTAAAGCGATATTCCTCGATATTGCGACGCACCGTACGAATGGATTCGGAACGTTTAGCAAGCTCAGGCTTACTAACCTCCACATCAAAATGCCCTGCGTTACACAGCACAGCTCCATCCTTCATCACATCAAAGTGTTCTCCTGTAATTACAGCCTTGTTTCCAGTTACTGTAATAAAGAAGTCGCCCAGTTTGGCAGCTTCTACCATCGGCAAGACATGGAAACCATCCATATGGGCTTCTACTGCCTTGATTGGATCAACTTCGGTTACAACAACGTTGGCTCCTAGCCCTTTCGCACGCATTGCAACCCCTTTGCCACACCAGCCATAACCTACCACAACCACTGTACTTCCGGCTACAACCAGATTAGTCGTACGAATAATGCCGTCGAAAGCTGACTGTCCTGTACCATAGCGGTTATCAAACAAATATTTGCAGTAAGCATCATTAACAGCCACCATCGGAAAGTGAAGTTGCCCTTCTTTTTCCAAAGCCTTCAAACGAATAATTCCAGTAGTTGTCTCCTCTGCTCCCCCACGGATCGTAGAAATCAGATCAGGCCGTTCGGATTGCAACAGAGTAACCAAGTCACCACCATCATCTATAATGAGATCCGGCTTTGTTTCCAGTGCCTTGATTTGCAAATTTTTGAATTCTGCCGGGTCCGGATTGTATTTAGCTAATACTGTAACGCCATCTTCAACTAATGCGGCGCAAACATCATCTTGTGTGGACAACGGATTACTACCCGTAATAGTTACCTGCGCTCCACCTGCTTGTACCACTTTAGCCAGATAAGCCGTTTTGGCCTCCAGATGTAGACAGATGGTTACCTTCAGACCAGCAAAAGGCTGCTCTTGCTCGAATTGTTGACGTATACGGTTCAATACTGGCATATGGGCTTCTACCCAATCAATTTTCAAATGACCTTCAGGGGCCAATTTAAGATCGTGAACTATGCTATTTTGCAGAGAATGGGAAGTCATACTTTGTTTCCTCCTTCATATTGGTTAAATTTGCTCCATGATAAATCCTATATAAAATAATAAATCATACATAAATAACACGATGCGTACCCAACAGATCCAATGGTACACTCATAATCATATCAATCAGGCTGAGACCATGACGGGTCAGAAAATGAGAGATCGTATACGCCCGCTCCTGCAGCTGTCCAAATGGAAAAAGCGACAACTCAATACGATCCCACTGGCGAAGTGCTGTTTCA
>NZ_WUDQ01000039.1:0-20848 GCF_009827695.1 Paenibacillus sp. OT2-17
TTGTATTTTCCCGGGAAACTGCATCTACGGGGCGGATTCGAGAGGTATTGGAAACATCTAATGAAGATGGGCAAGAGCTGGAGCCTGTTTCAACGCATCATACACGAATTGAGGGACAGGTGGAAATGGACCGGGTGAGCTTTCATTATCCGGGCAGTGATCTGGCTGTCCTAAAGGATATATCTTTTAAGGCGCAATCGGGCGAGCGGATAGCTATTATGGGGGCCACTGGCTCGGGAAAATCTTCACTTGTGCAGTTGATTACACGTCTGTATGAAGAAGATGAAGGTCATGTTCGCTTTGACGGAAAGGACGCTCGTGAACTGGATGCGTCCATATTGCGAGAGGCTATTGGCTATGTGCCTCAGGAGGTACTGCTATTCACCGGCTCGATTCGGGATAATATTGCTTGGGGGCTGGAGAATGCCAGCCTGGAGCAAATTAAGGAAGCTGCACGGATAGCGCAAATCCATAATATGATTGAACGCTTGCCGCAAGGCTATGACACGATGCTCGGGCAGCGTGGTGTCAATCTGTCTGGCGGACAGAAACAGCGGCTTTCGATTGCCCGCGCACTGGTGCGCCAGCCGACAGTGCTGATTTTGGACGACAGCACAAGTGCATTGGATGTAGGGACAGAAGCAGCACTACTGAATGCACTCGATGGCCTGTCCTGCACGACATTTCTCATTACGCAAAAAATCAGCTCGACGGCCTCAGCAGATCAGATTTTACTGCTGGATGAGGGTCGCCTGATGGCAAGTGGAAGTCATGAGCATCTCATGGATAGCTCGGATCTGTATCGGCGTATCTATGAATCACAATACGGAAAGGAGGAGTCGCATGTTCAAGGAACTCATTGAACCGTTCCGTCAGCCTACACCGCCGTCCGGTGTGCTGCGAAATCCGGTGGGAGCGGAAGGACGCCGCAAGGCCAAAGCGAAGAACTGGTCTGGCACGTTAGGACGGATATGGGCTTATTTGGCCCGCCGTAAGGCCAAACTGATGCTGGTGCTGTTCATGGTACTGCTCAGCTCCGGGCTGGCTTTGCTGGGTCCATATCTGGTCGGCGTAGCGGTGGATGATTTTCTCGAAGGTCCGGGTGGACGCACGTGGATTTATTTTCTCATCGGATTAGGAGCTGTATATCTGCTCAACTCGCTGACCTCCTGGTTGCAAAATATCTGGATGATTGAGATTGCCCAAGAGACGGTGTACCGCATGCGTTTCGATCTGTTTTCACATTTGCATCGACTACCGATTCCTTTCTACGGCAAACGTCAGCAGGGAGAGATTATGAGCCGTCTGACCAATGATATTGAAAATGTCAGTTCTACGCTTAACAGTTCCGCCATTCAGATTTTTTCGAGTATATTGACGCTAATCGGTACACTCACGGTGATGCTGTGGTTAAGCCCGCTGATGACCCTGCTGACCTTTATCGTGGTGCCGTTAATGGCTGCCGGGATGCGCTGGATTACACGTCGCACCGGGCCTTTATATAAGGAACGCCAGAAGAATTTGGGCGAACTGAACGGATACATCGAAGAAACACTGTCTGGGCAGCAGATTATTAAAGCATTTTCGCAGGAAAAGAGAGTCATCCGTGGTTTTGGCGAGCGTAATGACCGTATTCGGCTATCGGGCTTCTGGGCACAAACGATTTCAGGCTTTATACCGAAGCTGATGAACGGACTGAATAATCTCAGCTTTGCTATTGTAGCGGGGATCGGTGGGATTTTGGCCATTCGCGGCTCCATCACTATAGGTACAATTATTGTATTCGTAGAATATGCCCGCCAGTTCACCAGACCGCTGAACGATTTGGCTAACCAGTGGAACACTCTGCTGTCCGCCATTGCCGGAGCTGAGCGTGTATTTGAAATATTGGATGAAGATGAAGAGTCCAAGGATGAACGCGGCGCAGTGGAGGTAGAGCATGTGGAGGGGGCGGTGCGGTTTACGGATGTTTCCTTCGGTTATGATGAGGGAAGCGCTACGCTGGAAGGTATTTCTTTTGAAGCCAAACCGGGTGAAATGATCGCACTAGTCGGCCCGACCGGGGCAGGAAAAACGACACTGATCCAGCTCCTCTCCAGATTTTATAGCCCCGACAAGGGAATGATTACGGTGGACGGGCGCGATATCACCACCATACAGCGTGAAAGCTTGCGCTCCCGCATGGCATTTGTGCTACAGGACTCCTTCCTGTTTCAGGGGACGATTCGTGAAAATATCCGCTTCGGCAGACTGGACGCCACCGATGAGGAGGTTGAACAAGCATCGAAACTGGCCAACGCCCATTCCTTTATCATGCGGATGAAGGACGGATACGACAAGGTGCTGGAAGCGAACGGCAGTGGCATCAGTCAAGGGCAAAAACAACTGCTGGCTATTGCCCGTGCTATTTTGGCCAACCCTTCCATCCTTGTACTCGACGAGGCAACAAGCAGCATCGACACCATTACCGAGATGAAGATACAAGAAGGACTGGAGCGGCTTATGCAGGGTCGAACAAGTTTCGTCATCGCGCATCGGCTGAATACCATTCGTCTGGCTGATCGGATTCTGGTCTTAAAGGATGGCCGTTTGGAGGAGAAGGGTTCTCATGATGAACTGCTGGCTCACAAAGGCTTTTACAGTGATTTATATTATGGTCAATTGAGTAAGCAAAGCTCTTAAGCCGGCTCGCGATCTACAGATTTACAGGCATACTTAAAAGACTACCTCGGGGGTGGCCCTTTTTAAGTATGCCTTTTTACAGGTACGTACTCTTAAAGGTTTACATCATCGAATATACCCATACCCCGTATATGTATGTTAGTATGGATGTGCAAGAATAAAATCCCACTTCAAAGGAGAGATCATCATGAAAATCGCAATCATGCTTTTCGATGGAATTACGGCATTAGATGCAATGGGTCCATACGATGTATTTGCTGCTACACTGAAATGTGAAGTGAAGTTTGTCGCTAAGAAAAAAGGGTTAATCAAGCTGGACTCAAATATGGGTTATTTGCATGCCGATTACAGTTTTTCTGAAGTTAGTTCAGCTGATATTCTTGTTGTTCCAGGTTGCAGTCCGCCAAATTATAAAACTCCAATGAATGACGAAGAAACGTTAAATTGGATTCGCCAAATACATGAAACTACGAAATGGACCACGTCGGTTTGTAACGGCTCTTTGATTTTGAGCGCCGCAGGCTTGTTAAATGGAACCGTAGCCACCAGTCATTGGGGTTCCTTAGACCTGCTCCAATCTCTTGGAGCCATTCCAACAGATGAGAGAGTGGTTCGTCAGGGCAAAATCGTTACAGCAGCCGGTGTCTCCTCTGGTATTGATATGGCACTCCAGCTATTGGCATGGGAATTGGGTGAAGATATGAGTAAAGGAGTTCAGCTGATTTTGGAATACGATCCTCAGCCTCCGTTTGACACGGGTTCACCAAAGAAAGCACCTGCTATATTGGTAGAACAAATAAGAGGTATGTTACAAGAGTTTGCAAAACAGGAGCCTAATGTGTAACTCAAGAATAACAAGATCTCTTTCCGGTATTAGCTTGGCTTAATAGGTGTGTAATTTTATTTACAAGGGTCCCTATTTCAACTAATATAGTTTACACATAGTAAAGGGTTACATAGTGTAAATGGTTGAAGGGGGTTACAAACATGAGCAGCTTACCTAAGTCTGCTACATTTCCACTTTTCATTCTGATGCTGAATTTGTTTATTGCTTTATTGGGTCAAGGTATGGTGATTCCCATTCTGCCTGAATATCTGAAACAATTTAATGCGGCAGGAGCTGCTGCGGGGTATCTTATTGCCGCTTTTGGAGCAGCACAGTTTATTTTTTCGCCCCTAGGTGGGCAGCTTTCGGATAGATGGGGGCGGAAATCCATGATCATCACCGGTCTGTTTTTAACCGTCATCTCGGATCTTATGTTTGCTGTTTCTACGACATTGCCTCTTCTATATATTGCCCGATTTATCGGGGGGATAGGTATTGGCTTAATGGTTCCTTCTAATATGGCCTACGTCGCTGATATTACCACTTCTGAAACCCGAGCTAAAGGAATGGGATACTTGGGTGCCTCCATGAATTTGGGTATGGTGCTTGGTCCGGGGTTAGGCGGTATGATCGCTGAGTTTGGCATAAGGATGCCCTATTTTTTTGCTGGTGGACTTGGACTTGTAGCTACGCTGCTTAGCTTGTATATGCCAGAGACACTACCTAAGGAAAAACGAAAACCCGCTAGCCAATGGGTCCGCCGGGAGCCAATTCGCAACCAAATCCTAAATTCATTTCGGACATCTTATTTTCGTTATCTTCTCCTCATTCTGATCATGACATTAGGTTTGATGAATTATGAAACGGTGTATGCTCTTTTTGTGGAACGAAAATATGGTTTTGATGCCACTAAAATCTCAATGATCATTACGGTTGGTGCAATTATAGGCATCGTTGTGCAGATATGGCTACTTGATTATCTCATCAAGAGACTTGGTGAGATGAAGCTTATACGTCTTTCTTTGATCATGACAGCCATCGCTTTACTGTTAATGATAATTAAGATCAATTTAGGTTATCTGCTGGCGGTATCGGCGCTGTTTTTTGCTTTTAATGCCTTCCTAAGGCCAACCGTAAGTACAATGATCGCGAACTCAGCTGGTGATCGTCAAGGATATGCCGCCGGATTGAATACGACGTATACCAGCCTAGGCAACATATTGGGACCCATTTTAGCGGGTTTGTTGTTTGACAAACACATTCATATTCCTTATATTTTTGGTGCACTTATCCTTGCATCTGCCCTTTTCTTAACCTTACAAAAATCGAAAAATGAGAAACGGATGGTTGTTAATGACTGAGAACTGGCACCAGAATTTGAAAAACAAAAATCGGGAAGAACTCATTGCGGCTGCCAAGGAACTTTTTATGAAGCAAAGCTTTCTCAAAGTTAATATTAAGGATGTATGCAACGTGGCTGGTGTAAGTCGGGTCACATTCTATAAGCACTTTCAGTCCATGAACGAACTGATCTTTGAGGTTCAGATGGAAATCCTTGAGAGCATGACCGAATTTGTTAGAAGGGCACCTTCAGCCGAAATGAGCGGTAAGGAGATGCTTACTTCGATGCTTGATGCATGGATTGATTACGCTCGGCAACATCCAGAATACATCAAGTTTATTCTTCTATTCGATCTGCATTACGAAGCTTATGATTCAAATCAAGAACTCAAAGAACAGTACAAAAATTTTGTTAGCCGGGAAAAGGAACGACATTTCCTGATGGATGCTCTGGAAGTTGGATTCCAAGATGGATCATTAAAGTCCGACACAGAACCCTTGAAGACCGCTCATTTTATCTTCACGTCTATGATGGGTATACTACAGAAAATGAGTCTGACGTCCAAGGACGATTGGAATAACGAACTTGATGATATAGA
Source organism: Paenibacillus sp. OT2-17 (assembly GCF_009827695.1). NCBI lineage: Bacteria > Bacillati > Bacillota > Bacilli > Caryophanales > Paenibacillaceae > Paenibacillus > Paenibacillus sp. OT2-17. The sequence continues at coordinate 5,449 of NZ_WUDQ01000039.1, forward strand.
AATTGCTAACCGATTTGCGGGAATGTTGATTCAGTATTTAAGTCCAAAAAGTGATAAATCCCCAACCTTTTAGGCAAGAGTCGCCTGCCGTATTCCAAAGGATTTCAGATCGTCCGATGGAGTGAAATAGAAGTACAGGACTCAGTCTGTTAAACTGTGAAAATAGAGCGGTTGCAGTTACGTTGTCGTGTTAGCCTTATCTATTTTTGTGGAGGTGCGGGGATGAACGGAAGTCTGTTTGAGCCACGGCTGCGTGACGGGGATTATATTCCCCGTTTTTTTGCTTACTATTACAAGCAATGGCATGACTACACCATGTCTTACCACGATCATCATTCTACCGAAATTATGTACATGATTTCCGGCTTTTGCAGGGTAGATGTACAAACGGGAGAGAATGTGGAAGAAAGCATCACGCTGCGTAAAGGCGAGTTTATTATGCTGGACGCAGGTGTACCTCATCGACTAGTGGTGGAAGGAGAACAACCGTGCCGGATGCTAAATGTAGAGTTTGGTTTTACGGAGGGAGTGAGGGTAGGGCCGTCTATCCGACAAATGGCAGCAGAGGAGCAGGAGGTCACGACTCTCATGTCACGTCCGTTCCCGTATCTGGTACTATCGGACCCGGAAGAGGTATATTATGCGCTGAAAAGTCTCGTGCTGGAGCTGGACCAACGAAAAGAACAGCCGGGTGCAATGGCAGAGATGCTTTTTATGCAATTGCTAGTACGAATTGCACGTCTACGGGAAGAGGCAGAGCGCAGTAACACGCAGCAAACGGATATGTACATCAAACGATGCATTGAATTTCTCCATCTGAACTATGACCGAGATATTGTGGTTAAGGACATGGCGGCAGCCGTGAATCTGCACCCAGGTTATTTGCACCGTATTTTCAAAAAGCATACTGGGCTAACACTCACCGCGTATTTAACGATGCTGCGAATGGACAAGGCTCGTATGCTTCTTCAGCAAACGGACATTCCCATTCAAGAGATTGCCGATTATGTAGGCGTGGCCAGCAGGCAGTATTTTCATATGTTGTTCAAAAAGCACACAGGCAAGACGCCTGTTGAATACCGCTCTGCTGTAGAGCGCAATGTGAGGAACTATGCGGAGGAGGATGGGAGCTGATAATAAGAAGCCTCTGAACCATTGCCGATTTAAGGTCGGTATGACTTCAGAGGGCGTGTGTTTTGAAGCATTATAACATGTGTCCGGGCTTCTTGAGAGCTAAAGTGGGGTCATTTCCCAAGCCACATATTTTCCATCTGTTCAAGTGATCTCCCCTTGGTTTCGGGAACCTTGCGCCATATAAAGACTACGACGAACAACGAGATGGCTCCGAATAACCAGAAGGTATTGGACGGGCCGGCTGAACTCAGCAGAGGAGGGAATGCCTGCGATACCAGATAATCGCCGGCCCACAATGCCATCGAAGCGATGGCGACCGCTTTGCCGCGAATGCGGTTCGGAAAGATCTCCGAGATCATAACCCATACGATCGGCCCAAGCGATATAGCATAGGAGGCCACGTAGATCAATATCATGATGAGTACGAGCGGTCCGGTGGTCAAACCCATTTTGAATGCGGCTCCAATAATGACCAAACAGCAGGTCATCAACGAGGTGCCGATTATCAGCAGGACTTTTCGTCCCGCTTTGTCGATCAGCCATACAGATACGATGGTGAACAACACATTGATCAACCCGATCCAAATGGTTTGGGTCAAAGAAGCGTCCGTACCGAGTCCCATTCCTTTAAAGATAACCGGCGCGTAATACAAAATGGCATTGATGCCGGTAATATGCTGCATAATGGCGAGCATAACACCGATAAAGAGAGCGACTCGAATACCAGGAGCGAACAATTGTTTCAATGAGTTGTTCTCATTTTTGAATGATTCCTTGATATCAAGCACTTCCTGCTTAGCGGCTTCTTCACCGTGAATTTTCAGCAAAATCGGCAGCGCTTCATAAGGCCGATTCTGTTTAATAAGCCATCTCGGGCTTTCGGGTATGAAGAGCATCAAGAGCATAAAGATCAGTCCCGGAACGGCTCCCACTCCGAACATCCAGCGCCAGGCTGTTGAGACACCCCAGGCTTCATCCCCCATGCTGACGATCCACGAATTCTGGAAATAAACCAGGAAAATCCCTGTTACAATCGCCAACTGATTTAAAGCAACCAAACGGCCTCGGTATTTGGCGGGAGCGATCTCCGCGTTGTACACCGGACAAACGGTGGAAGTGATTCCTATGCCAATGCCGCCGATCATGCGAAAGATAACATACCCGGTAAACGTGTCTTGAAGCGCAGAGCAGATTGAGCCGACGACGAATAAAAATCCGGCGGCCAGTAATATCTTTTTCCTGCCGATCTTTTCACTCATGTAGCCGGAGAGAGCCGCTCCGGTGACACTCCCGACAATCAGACTTGACACGGCCCAACCAACCTGAAATTCGCTCAGCGAAAAACGCTGCTGCAGGAATTCGACTGCTCCCGAAACAACCGCGATATCAAAACCGAACAGGATACCTCCGAGCGCAGCTACGATGGATACCAACGTCACAAAAAGCATATTGGGTTTTTCTGATTGAAGCGCTTTCTGTTGAGCGCTTTCATTATTGATGATTACTGCCATATGATCATCTCCCCTCCAGATCTCTGGAACCTCATTCCGTTCTTCGAGGAGAAGTATAACATGCGCTTATAAAAGAAAGGCCGGTTATCGTCTTCAATAAACGGACCTTTTCATGCACGATTTTGGCTTCGATTCCCGAATCGGAGATAGAGGGGCTGAACCTAGCATTACCTTGTCATTCGAGCTTAAAAAAATCCATGCCGATAGTCGGCATGGATGAATCTCTACTATTTTTGGCCTTTGAACTCAGTGGGAGGAACGCCCGTTATCTTCTTAAAGACGCGGCTAAAATAGTTCGGGTCCTTATAACCCACTTCAAAGCTGATTTCCTTAAGAGTAAGGTTGCCGGCCTTAATCAGAGAGATGGCTTTATCAATCCGCAGCCGGGTTACGAAGTCGATAAATGTTTCTCCGTATTCCTGTTTGAAAATTTTGCTGAAGTAGTGAGGATTCAAATGGACAAAATCAGCCACTTCTTCCAGCGAAAGATCATCGTTGAACCGTTCCTCGATATACATTTTCGCCCTACCCAGCATAGTCAGTGTTTGAACCTCTCGCTGTTCGCGTATCCGTTGCAGTGCTGACATGACGTACGTCTGCTGAAGCATTCCATTCTCCGCTTTGATGGCAAGCAAAGAAGCGTTTCCAGCCTCTGATGACTTCAGTTCGTCAAAGTGGCAGAAACCTCCATCCCGCTTGCGTAGGGTGGAGGCAAAAACGGCTTCGAAATAGGACTTGCGAAGTCCTTCCTCGCCGCTATGCAGCGATCCGATTCCAATGGCCGTCTTTATACCAAGTTGCTGCTGGGCAAGCTCAGAGAGCTGCTGAACAAGGTGTTTAACCAGCTGCCGCCAGTCGTTTTCGCCGGTGACAGGCGGCTTGCGTAAAAAGGTGGCTACATGATGGTCGATCAAGGAGCTTACAATGGCATTCGGGCCATGCGTTTTTACATAGCTTCGGAAATGATCGTAAATTTTCTTTTTATCCTGCTCGTCCGTATATCCGTCAAAGGCGGCAATGATGGCGCTTCCCTGATCAAGAGGAAAGTCCAGCCATTCCGATAGCTGGGAAGCGCTTGAATCCACGGTCTGGTCGACCATAAGCATTAAAGCCAGCTCATTTTCTGCGAGCGGCATCAGCTGTGAGATTTTGTGCCTAAGCTCCAATTCTTCCGTACGTGCCCGCTTCTCGCACTCAATTTCTTCAATCAGTCGTTTCAGTGTACCGATGATCAGTTCTCGCTTCGCTGGCTTCAGAATATATTCTTTCACACCCAAAGAGAGCGCCTCCCGGGCATAGGCAAAATAATCATAGGCAGTGACGAGCACGAATCGGGTATCGGGAAGCCGCTCCTTTAATTCACGAAGCGCCGCAAGCCCGTCGATTCCAGGCATATTGATATCCAGAATGGCAATATGGGGACGGTGCTCTTCCGCACATTCAATCGCCATGCGGCCGTTGCCGGCATGAATAAACCGGAATATCCCCGGCATCGCCCGTTCCACTGTCAATTCCAGTCCTTCTCTCTCCAAAGCCTCGTCATCCGCGATCAACAACCGATACATCAGTCCGCTCACTCTCCTTCTTGACTGGAATTCGTATTGTTATGGTAGTACCTCGTCCGATACTGCTATTGATTTCAACCATTTCTTCTTCCTTTCCGTAGAACAACTGCAGCCGCCTAAACACATTTTGCATTCCAAGTCCTGTTGAACTGCCGCTTTCGGCTTCGCCTTTAAGACGGAGTACGGACAGTCGGGTTTCCTCCGTCATGCCCTTTCCGTTGTCCGAAATTTCAATTTGTACATCTTCGTTCGCTCTCGACAGCGTTAACACGATAATGGCTCCGCTTTCCATATCTGCCACACCATGAAGAAAAGCGTTTTCAATAAATGGCTGGATCGTCAGGGCCGGAATTTGCTGCTGAAGTACGGAAGCGTCAAAGTGAAGATCGAAGCGAATTCTGTCCCTGAAACGCGCCTGTTGGATGGTTACGTATTCGCGGATATGATCCAGTTCCTCCTGGAGAGTTACGGGTTTGTCCAGCTTCTGCAGGCTGTACCGTAGCAGATTGGACAGCGAAACGATCAGGTCGCTGGTTTTCTCCGCCCCTTCCAGAATCGCCAGCTTGGAGAGCACATTTAAGGTATTAAATAAAAAGTGAGGGTTAATTTGATTTTGCAGAGCCAGAAGCTCCAGTTCCTTCACAAGCCGCCGCATTTCCAGACTCTGTTTATCCTTCTCGATGAGGATACTCAAATCGGCGGACATTTGCGAAATGGCGTCCGACAGTACGCCTAGCTCGTCATCCCGTCGCGGTTGGGGCTTGATATTCAGATCACCTGTGGCGATTCGCTTCGCCAGTCCGACAAGTCTGCCGACAGGGCCAGTAATGCTGCGCGAGACCCAGATTGCAAGCAAAACCCCCATCAGCGCGTTCATGCCGAACAACGCCACTCCCCATCCGTTCATTCGCTCATTCTTGTTCCGGATGTTCTCAATGATTGGCCGGTAATAAGCCAGTTCATCATCGATCAGTTGCTGACCCTCCTCATGAATATAGCTGACGGTTTTCTCCGCTTCAATATAATGTTCAAAAGCCGATTGAGGATCTTGTGCCTTTGCATCCAGAACTGCGGCTTGTTTCTCTTTAAGAAATGTAGCCAACAGATTCACGTAGTCCTCCTCGGCGAAAGAAGGGTCAGTCGAGGAGGAGACTTCCTGAATTCTGCCTTTCAACTGCATCAATTGGTATTCTGTCGGGCCCTGCACAGCCTTATCGCCTCTTGGATTAAGCAGATAGGCATATAGGAGATTTAAGTTGCTCTCCGCCGATTCGGAGGTTTGCTCGATGAGAAGAATGCGGCCAAGCATTTCATCGTAGCTCTGTTGTACGACCTTTCCGCTTTGGAATACAAAATAAGCGATGATATTGGCGAACACAACTAGAAGAGGGATGAACAGAAGCAGCTTCGTTCTGATCGTCATCGTCTGTCATCTCCGGTCATGTTGTCGGGAGTGTCCGCATGCATCTCATATATCCTGGTGTATGTTAATTCCTGGGGGGGATTCCCCTTTAGATAATCATTCAGTAATTTTATGGACTTAGCCCCCATTTCCTCTGGCTGTTGAACAATGGTCAGTTCGATTTTGCAATCTCTGATGGCTTTCAACGTCTCGGCCATATCGTCAAAAGCGAAAATCTGCAAATTCCGCGCTCCGCGTCGCTCCGAGGCTTCCAGAATGCCAAGGCCGTCCAGCGCACTGAATCCGACCATGTAGCGGATCTGCGGATACCGGGTGAGCATGTTCTGAGCTTGCTGTGCTGCCTGAAGCCGTGAAATATTTGAGGAGCGAATCTCCACAATGCGGAGCTTGGGATAGCGACCGATCACGGAACGAAATCCAGCAAGCCTGAGTCGCTGATTCTCGACGCGCTCGTTACTGATCATAACTCCAATGTCGCCACGCTCTCCAGAGGCTTTCGCTAACAGCGCGCCCATCCGTTTTCCTGCTCCTTCGTTATCCGTTCCCACGTAAGCTAGTCTACGGGAATCTGGTTCATCCGTATCGATCGTGATGACTGGGATGCCAAGTCCGGCTGCTTTGTCGATTAATCGGCGATACTCTGGATCATTTATCCCTTGAACCAGAATTGCATCCGCCTTACTGGCGATCGCTTTATCCAGCAGTTTGACCTGCTCGGACGGATTAATGCGGTCCGGCCCGATATAATCGAGCCGCATACCGTACTGTTCCGCTTCTTTTCGGGCTCCTTGTTCGATTGACCGCCAGTAATAATTATCCAACTCCTGGGATATCAGTACGACTTTTGTATCGGAAACCCCGTCTTTTGGAGAAACCGTCTTCAATAACTCTGCAAATTGGTGAATTTGAAAAGAAGACAGAGTGAACTGGAAGAGCAGCCAGGCAAATAGCAGGAAGACTGGGATAAGGATAAATGTCCATTTACGGTTTGACATGTCTTGCTCCTTTGTAAATATTTACAGACTCACTCATTATACAGCAACAAAACAACCGCACGCAGCTATCGTCAGCATAAGCGCGGTTATTGAGGAGGAATTCCATATTTTAATCAAGGTACATGACCAAAGTAGAAATCTTGAAGGGTAAGCAACAACAGATATTTGAAGAATGGTTTGCCCATCTTACAAGTAGTGAGGAGATAGAAGCCGAGCAAGCACTAAGTGAACTCCGTGGAAAGATAGCATTGGAGATAGGCCCCTACCGGTAGAATTAGGACATTTTTAAGTCCAGAAACTACTGCAGGGGCTTAAGTATAAAAAAATAACCTCACTAAATCAGACCATGCTTTTTAAAGCTGTGAAACAGTCCATCTTCATCGACAGCATCCGTAATGTCATCTGCAATGGCTTTGAGGCCCGGTTTGGCATTTCCCATAGCAATTCCTAGCGCACAATATTCAATCATTTCAGCATCGTTCATCCCGTCTCCGATAGCAATGGTGTCTTCTTGGGATCTTCCCAAATGCTCAATAAGCTTTTCAATAGCTACGGCTTTGTGAATACCGGGAACCATTAGCTCGCCGCTGTCTTGCCCGAAAGCAGATACAGTACATTGAATAACCTCAAATTTCCCTGCAAATTCCTTTTTGATCTGTTCGAAAGGAACATTTTTGTTTTCCAAAAAGCATGCTTTGTTCACGTCACTACGGTACAGGTTGTCCTCTCCTATAGTTAGACCAGTGATAAAAGGATGCGGGCGTTGTTCTTTTTTTTCTCTGGCTACGGGATCATTGTCCACATCACCATAGATAAGCCGTTCCACATGGGGCAAAAAGTTTTTACTCGCAAACAGTCCCCCGTTCGATTCCAAATAAAAGTCCAAATCATGTTCATCAAAGTAATCGACCATATGTTTAACATCTTCATCCGATACTTTGTGGTGATATAACATCTCGCCTTCGATTTCTACAAAGCCCCCGCCAGCTCCGATGATCCCGTCAAAACCGACCTCCATGATAAAATCATAAATCTCCGCTTTGGATCGGCCAGTGCATAAATAAATCAGATGTCCGTTCTTTCTCGCTTCGATACATGCTGTTTTTGCAGATTCGGGAATCATACCATCATCATCCACTAGCGTTCCATCTATATCTAAAAAGATAATCTTTTTGTTCATCTTAGGCTGCTCCTTGCTCTCCAATGTTTTCTTTTATGTTACTACATTTACCGCACTTAAAGTACATATTGAACTGAAAAAACACTAGATAGAAAGAGAAAAACGGATGGAACGAAATGGAAATTGGCAACCCTCTGCTAAAGCGAAAGTTAGGATTTTTGACACCTAAATACGAAACTGGTCATGATTTTGATAACGTTTTCCGCAAAGCTATTGCTACAATGACGGTATATACCAATTCTAATTACCGGAGGTTGAATGCCGTGTCATTTAAAGTAGCTTTTATTGGAGCAGGAAGCATCGGTTTTACCCGTGGAATTTTGCGAGATCTGTTATCGGTTCCGGAATTTAACGATATTGAAGTGGCTTTTACGGATATCAGTCAGCACAATCTGGATATGGTTACTGAGCTATGCCAGCGGGATATTCGTGAGAATGGTTTGTCCATACAAATACAGTCCTCTACGGACCGAAAGATAGCTCTAAAGGATGCCAAATACGTCATTTGTACGATCCGGGTTGGCGGGCTGGAGGGCTTTGCAACCGATGTGGATATTCCGCTGAAATATGGCGTGGATCAATGCGTGGGCGATACATTGTGTGCAGGAGGGATCATGTATGGTCAGCGTGGTATTGCTGAAATGCTGGCCATCTGTAAGGATATCCGCGAGCTAAGTGCACCGGATGTATTGTTGCTGAACTACTCGAACCCGATGGCGATGATTACGTGGGCCTGCAACAAATACAGCGGTGTGCGTACAATCGGTCTATGTCACGGCGTCCAGCATGGGCATCACCAAATTGCTGAGGTGTATGGTCTGGAGAAACAGGATGTGGACATTGTGTGCGCCGGAATCAATCACCAGACGTGGTACATTCAGGCGTCACATGAAGGCAAGGACCTGACAGCTGGACTGCTGGAGGCTTTTGAAAAACATCCCGAATATAGCCGCACCGAAAAGGTACGCATCGACATGCTTCGTCGTTTTGGCTATTACAGCACAGAGTCGAATGGCCATCTAAGTGAATATGTACCTTGGTACCGGAAGCGTCCGAATGAAATTCTGGACTGGATTGATCTAGGCAGCTGGATCAACGGAGAAACAGGCGGCTATCTGCGTGTATGTACAGAAGGACGTAATTGGTTTGAAACAGATTTCCCCAACTGGATGAAAGAAGACCCATTGGAGTACAAGGCGGAAAATCGCGGTGAAGAGCATGGTTCATACATTATCGAAGGTCTAGAAACCGGACGTGTATACCGGGGGCATTTTAATGTCGTAAATAACGGTGTGATTTCCAATTTGCCGGACGATGCGATTATTGAAGCGCCTGGATATGTGGATCGAAATGGTATCTCCATGCCACATGTAGGAGACCTTCCGCTCGGTCTTGCTGCCGTGTGTAATGTAAGTATTTCCGTCCAGCGTTTGGCTGTCGAAGCGGCTGTGCACGGAGATGATAAGTTGCTGCGGCAAGCGTTTATGATGGATCCGCTAGTGGGCGCGGTGTGTAATCCGAAAGAAATTTGGCAGATGGTCGATGAAATGCTGGTGGCCCAGGAAGCATGGCTGCCGCAATACGGAGCAGCAATTGTCGAGGCGCGTCAACGTCTGGCTGCAGGCGATCTGATTCCAACCCGACCTTATGAGGGAGCAGCGCGACTTAAGGTGAAGACGGTTGAAGAAATGCAGCTGGATCGGGATGCCGCCAATAAAAATGCAGGGCAATCTGACAAGGGCAAGGATCGCGAAAAAGTGTAGAACAACAAGAGCATAGATTGACTTCACAACAATAAAAGGGTGTTTTCACGGTCATGTGGCCTGAAAACACCCTTTTGCTGTCGATAGATATAACGATTTGGCATAGTTGGCGTTCTGGAGTTTATCATTGTCGATTTAGGCTGACGGAAATTAAAGAATACAGTCTTGCTTTTTTTGAATTCGCTCTTTTGCTGTCGATCCTAAATCTCCTGAGAGCTTGTCATAGCAGGGATGTTCAACAAATGAAGGAACCGGTTTCAGAAAAAGAGGTGCCACAACGAACCGTTAGAGTGGCAATTCATATGCCTAATTAATAATGTAGTCCTTAATTTATTCAATTTACAGCAGATTTCCAGCTCACTATAATCTAACATAGGAGGTGACAAAAAGGGGAAAATGTGAGCGCATGGACAAATAGAAAGCGCTTACCTTTCGCAACTATGAACGCCGCTTTTTTTTGGAGAGAGTAGGCGTAACTCGCATTTAATCATGTAACAATCAGGTGCCGACATAGGAAGATTCAACAAAATCCACGGAAAGATAGGTGAAGCAATTGAAAACAAAGCAAGTGCTTCGTAAAAGCATGAAGTATGCTTTTGCGCTATCACTCGTCGCAAGCAGCTTTCTACCAGGTGCAGGATTTACGGATAAAATACATGCAGAATCCCATGTGGACAATCCTTACCAAGGGGCGACAAAATATGTTAGTCCTGATTATGCGGCTAGTGTTGATACATCGATTGCCAAGATTACGGATGCCAATCTGAAAGCAAAAATGCAAACGGTCAAAACATTCCCGACAGCCGTATGGCTTGATCGTATCGCTGCTATTAACGGCGGTGGAGGCAAGCTTGGCCTGGAAGCGCATTTGGACCAAGTATTGGCGCAAAAGAAAGGCAGCACACCGATTACGGCGGAATTTATTGTGTATGATCTGCCCGGACGGGATTGTCATGCCTTGGCTTCCAATGGTGAATTGCCGCTGACCCAGGCAGGTCTGGAAACCTATAAAAAGGATTATATTGACAAAATAGCTTCTATTTTTGCAAATCCCAAATATAAGGATATTCGTATCGTAGCGATCATTGAACCAGACAGTTTGCCAAATCTGGTAACTAATCTGGATGATCCGAAATGTGCACAAGCCAAGTCTACAGGAATCTATGAAGCTGGCGTGAAGTACACAATGAATAAGCTGAACGAGATTCCGAATGTGTACAAATACGTAGATATCGGTCACTCTGGTTGGTTAGGTTGGGATAACAACCGTTCAGCAACGGTATCCCTGTTTACAACCATTTTCAAAGACACTAGCAAAGGTCTGGCCAGTGTAGATGGCTTTATCACGAATACAGCCAACACTTCACCGCTGACAGAACCTAATTTGCCTGATCCAAATCTGAATATCGGCGGACAACCGATCAAATCGTCCAAGTACTATGAATGGAATCCTAATTTCGATGAATCGGATTTCGCAGAGTCATTGCATAGAGATTTTGTCAGCGCAGGCTGGCCGAGCTCACTCGGTATGTTAATTGATACAGGCCGTAACGGATGGGGCGGACCTAACCGTCCGACTTCCGCAGTCGGCAATGATATTAACTCCTATGTAAACTCAGGCCGTGTTGACAAACGCTCGCACCGTGGTAACTGGTGTAATAACAGCGGAGCAGGTATGGGAACGCCGCCACAAACGGCTCCAGCTGGCCATATCGATGCCTATGTCTGGGCGAAACCTCCGGGTGATTCCGATGGTTCCAGCTCACTCATTCCGAACGATGAGGGTAAAGGCTTTGACCGTATGTGTGATCCTACCTATACAACCAAGGATGGCACATTAACAGATGCTCTACCGAATGCACCTATTTCAGGAGCATGGTTCCATGATCAGTTTGTGATGCTGGTACAAAATGCGTACCCTGCTATCGTGCCTTCCACTGGTGGTGTGGACCCAGCGCCTACAGCTCCAGCTGTACCGTCTGGCTTAAAGGCCGTAGCTGGTAATGCTCAAGTGACGCTGACTTGGAGTGCGTCTACGGGTGCCGATAGCTACACAGTCAAACGTGCCACTAGCGAAGCAGGCCCTTTTACAGCCGTTGCGCCTCTTGTAACGGAAAGAGAGTACACAGATAAGGGACTGACGAACGGAACAACTTACTTCTATGTTGTAAGTGCTACGAATGCGAAAGGAACAAGTAAGGATTCTGCAACGGTAAGCGCTGAACCTAAAGGTACACCGACTGATCCAACCGACCCTACAGAACCAGCGGGTGATCTGGTTGTAATGTACCGGGCTGGTGACACCGACCCAGCTAATAACGCAGTCAAGCCTTTCCTTAACCTGAAAAATAAAGGTACAACACCCGTGAAGCTGAGTGAGCTGAAAATCCGCTATTACTTCACGAAGGATGGCAGCCAAGAGCTGCAATCTGCAGTAGACTATGCGCAAGTAGGCAATGATAACGTGCTGCGTACCATTACAGACAACTATATTGAAATTGGTTTCAGTGCTGCTGCCGGCACGCTTGCTGCTGGAGCGCAAACAGGTGATATTCAGATCCGCATGAACAATAGTGACTGGTCTAACCTGAACGAATCCAATGATTACTCCTTCGATCCAACTAAAACCTCTTATGCAGAATGGAACAAAGTAACGTTGTTCCACAATGATAAGCTGGTGTGGGGAATCGAGCCTTAGGATTTAGCCAGAACAAGTGCCCTTGAGTGATTGAAAAGTATTAAAAGAAGGCTACGGCATAGCTGTCGTAGTCTTTTTTTACGTCTTCGAATAAAGAATTTGATGACCAAGGGAATAAGCATTGAAATTGTGTATAATGAAAAAAAGAATGCTGTTCTACTGTGGAGGGTCATCATGAGCAAAAAGTTAATCTTAGATGTAGATACTGGCATTGACGACGCGCTTGCTATTGCGTACGCGGTCCATTCGCCGGAATTGGAGCTACTCGGTATTACAACCACCTTTGGTAATATCTCGGTGGAGGAGGCAACACGTAACTCACTGATTCTGCTGGAAAAACTAGGGGTAGAGGCTCCGGTCGTGTCTGGCGCTCACAAGCCGTATGCTCGGGAGTTGTTCAAACCATATTCCCGGCATATTCACGGTGAAGACGGTATTGGCAATCAGTTGAAAGGAGCTCCCTCCCGTCAGGCTGCGTCTGGGGATGCCGCTGATTTTATAATCGGACAGGCTCGTCGCTATGAAGGCAAACTTACCCTGGTAGCTGTGGGACCGCTGACCAATCTTGCGATTGCATTGGATCGCTGTCCCGAATTGCCCCATTTGCTTGACCGCCTGATCATCATGGGCGGCGCGGTTACAGTGAAAGGGAATGTAACTCCGACGGCTGAAGCGAATATTTACGCCGATCCAGAAGCCGCAGCCTATGTGCTGGGAGCGGGCTTTCCGCTTATGCTCGTTGGGCTGGACGTCACGATGCAAACACTGCTTCCACAGCAGGATGTGGACAAATGGCGTGAGCAAGGGACCGAGCTGGGTGCGTTTATGGCAGATATGACAGACTTTTATATGGAAGCTTATCGCAATTTCAGACCTGGTATTGCAGGCTGTGCTTTGCATGATCCACTGGCTGTAGGATTAGCGATAGATTCTAGCTTTGTGGAGACGCGTCCAATGCACATTGCCGTTGAGGTGGGCGATTCCGCCGAGGTTGGTCGCACCCGTGAGGTGCAAAATGAGAACGAAGCTCAAGCCCTGACTACGGTTGATGTGGCACTTAAAGTCGATGCGGATCGATTTTTGCGTCATTTTCTTAGCCGGGTGGTATAAAAAAAATAATTCGAAGATTGCCGATGAACCTGCATCGGCAATCTTTTGTGCATACATGTTTTAAGGGCCTTTATCTAGAGGTGGACTCACTGCCATAAAATCCCATATCATGTTAGAATAGGTGTAGTTAGAAAAACTGCCGGACCACAAAGGAGGAGATTCATTGTGTTTTCTGCTGCTCGACGACTGCCTTTGCTGGAACATATGTATAATCATGCCCCGACAGGAATCGTGATTTTGTCGAGGGAGGGGAAGTGCCTGTACGTCAATCCCGCCTTTTGCAAAATGGTCGGATATGAGCAGGAGGAATTACTGGATATCCGATATTACCATCTCTTGTATAAAGAGGCTCAGGATCAGCGAGGGTTGAGGGAGGCTTACGCAGGTTGGCTAAAGGCTACGGATCAAGTCTATAAGACAGAGCTGCGTTTGAAACATAAAAGGGGAACATCCGTCTGGCTATCGCTGGAATTAACCATATTTGATGATGAGGCTACCGAACAATCTTATTTGATTGCGTATGCAATGGATATCACGGAGAAAAAAGATATGGAGCAGGTGCTCTCGGATAATGAGGATTTGTACATGCTGATTACGGAAAATACGCCCGATGTTATCTCATATAGCACGGCGGACGGCATACTCCAATATATTTCTCCTTCGGTGGAAAAACTCCTAGGCTATACAAAACAGGAAATGCTCGGAAAAAAGCGGCTCCAATTCTACCATGTTGAAGATGCCGATTATATGCGTGTACATGGACTCTTCAAGGAAACAGGCATCATGAAGCGGCGTGTTCGTCATAAGGACGGGCACTATTTGTGGCTGGAAGTATCGTACCGCATTATTCGGGATGAACAGGGCAGAATCAAGCGAGTACTGTCCATCGGACGCAACATCACAGAGCGCCAGAAGAGCGAGGAGAATTTGGCAAAAGCTCAACGGTTGGCGATGTTCGGCTCATGGGACTGGGATCTGGTCAACAATGTTATGCATTTCTCCAAGGAATTTCGCAGCATTTTTGGCTATTGTGTCAAGCCGGTTGAAACAAGTATTGACGCCTTCATGGCGGTTATTCATCCTGAAGATACAGAGCGCATGAAACAGATTATCACCAACGTTATATTGAAGGGAATACACGAAGAGACCTTTTACCGAATTGTATTGCCGAATGGGGAACAAAAAGTGCTACGTTCAATCTGGGAAGCTGAAATGAACGAGCATGCAGGCAAGCCCGTTCAAGTTGTTGGTATGATCCAGGATGTTACAGAGCACCGGGAAATGGAGCAGCGTCTGCGCGAAAGTGAAAACCGTTATAGGTCACTGTTTCAGCATAATCCACTCGGGATATGCGCTGTGAATATGGAAGGTCATATCTTGAGCGTGAATCCGAGCTTGGAGGAGCTTACGGGTTATACGAAGGATAAGCTGCTTGGGGCTGACATACTCATCATGGCTTCCTCTGAGGAACAGGACAAAATCAAGCGTCACATGGAGCTGGCCAAGCAGGGTGAGACGCAAACCTATGAATCGGAATTTATACATAAGGAGGGGGAGCGTCTATTCATCAAGATGACGAATATCCCGATTTTCGTGCAAGAGGAAATTGTAGGCTGCTACGGGATTATAGAAAATGTTACCCCTCTTAAAAGCTACATTGCTCAAATTGAAAAGCTCAGTAATGAGCATTCGCTTATTTTGAATGCCGTATCCGAAGGAATTGTAGGTTTAAGTACCGAAGGACATGTCCGCTTTATGAACCCGGCAGCTGTCGAGATGTTCGGTATAGGATCGGTCAATCCGCTGAATGGCGCATCCATAGACATGATCCTCCATGCTGACGAAATTGGCAGTCATTTTCCGGACGAACAGTCCTCTATTCTTCAAGCGATTCGAAGCGGAGCCTCTTATCAGGCAGAGGAAGCTGTATTTTGGAAAAAAGGCGGGTCCAGCTTTCTGGCCTCCTATCGAATCAGCCCTTTGATGGATAATGGCGAGCGAAAAGGGGCTGTGATGGTTTT
>NZ_WUDQ01000003.1:0-131597 GCF_009827695.1 Paenibacillus sp. OT2-17
CAACGGGCGGTGTACAGTCTGGAGCAAGAAGTCGGCGGAAACTGCGATTAGCATTTGGCATGGCGGCATGTTTGTACTAATCTTTTTTGCATTGATGATGAGGTACCCAACAGAGGAGCAGGCGTTTGCTTGTATACCCAACAATTGACTATGGAGAGGGAGTAATCAATCATGATGGAACACCTGCGTAAAAGTGACCCGGCAGTGATGGAAGCAATGGGACTTGAACTGAAACGACAACGCCACAATATCGAGCTAATCGCATCCGAGAACATTGTCAGTGAAGCAGTAATGGAAGCCATGGGCTCCGTGCTGACGAATAAATATGCTGAAGGTTATCCGAACAAACGCTACTATGGTGGCTGTGAGCATGTAGATATCGTTGAAGACATCGCACGTGACCGCGCGAAAGAACTGTTCGGCGCCGAGCATGCTAACGTGCAGCCTCACTCTGGAGCACAAGCCAACATGGCGGTGTATCTGGCAGCTCTCAAACCTGGAGATACTGTACTGGGTATGAATCTGGCGCATGGTGGCCACTTAACACACGGAAGTCCGGTTAACGCTTCCGGCTTGTTGTATAACTTTGCTGCCTATGGTGTACGCGAAGACAACTTCCGCATCGACTACGATGAAGTGCGTAAGGCAGCCTTCAAGCACCGTCCTCGTCTGATTGTAGCTGGTGCGAGTGCATATCCGCGTACTATTGATTTTGAAGCTTTTGCTTCCATTGCCAATGATGTAGGTGCTTTGTTCATGGTGGATATGGCACATATCGCAGGTCTTGTGGCAGCGGGAATTCACCCAAGTCCAGTTCCGCATGCCCAATTTGTAACAACAACGACACACAAAACGCTGCGTGGTCCGCGTGGGGGTCTGATTCTGACTCGCAAAGCATGGGCGCAAGCGATTGATAAAGCTATTTTCCCTGGTACTCAAGGGGGGCCACTGATGCATGTGATCGCGTCCAAAGCGGTTGCCTTGGGTGAAGCGCTCCAGCCATCGTTCAAAACCTATGCGCAAAACGTAGTCCGCAACGCACAGGTTCTGGCTGAAACATTGTTGGCTGAAGGAATTAACATTGTATCCGGTGGTACGGATAACCATCTGATGCTGTTGGATACGCGCAATTTGAATATCACAGGTAAAGAAGCGGAGCATGTATTGGATTCCGTGGGCATCACGGTCAATAAAAATGCGATTCCTTTTGACCCGACCAGTCCATTCGTAACAAGCGGGATTCGCATTGGTACACCTGCTGCAACATCTCGTGGTATGGATGAAGAGGCTATGGTCAAAATCGGTAAAATCATTGCCGATACCCTTAAAAATCCGAAAGATGATACTGTATTGTCCAAAGCAAGCCAAGCGGTTGGCGAGTTGACAGACAAGTTCCCGATCTATCCAGGAACTCAATACTAATTCATCGATATTCATAATCTTTATGTTAAAGGCTGTTTTCCTTCCATAAGCCGGAGGAGAACAGCCTTTTTTTGCTTCCGAACGACTCGAAACTTACATTTTTGGGTAATAAGCGATTACAGTAAGGGTTTATGCGCGCTTTCCTTCATGATCTACGACAAAGGAGTGATTGCATTGAGTCAAAGAAAATCCGCGCAATTATTGCAGCAACTCGTATTTGTGGGACCGATGGCGTTGTTTTTCGTCTTGATTATGGTCATTCCGTTCCTGCTGGGGCTGTATTATTCCATGACGAACTGGGATGGAGTATCTGAAAATATCCGATGGCTCGGACTAGGGAATTACGTTCATATTTTTAGGGATGATCCAGATTTCCGTAATGCGTTCTGGTTTACGGTCCGGTTTACCGTATGTGGTGTCATTCTGACAAACCTGATTGGCTTTTTCCTAGCCTATGCACTTACCAAACCGCTGCGTACCCGTAATGCACTGCGAACTGTATTTTTTATGCCCAATATGATTGGCGGCTTGCTGCTCGGTTTTATCTGGCAATTTATTTTTGTACGCGGCTTTTCTGCGGTAGGAGAGGCGACAGGGCTTTCCTTTTTTAAACTGCCGTGGCTGGGTGATGGGCCAACTGCTTTTTGGGGAACTGTCATTGTGTTTGTATGGCAATATGCGGGTTATCTTATGGTTATTTACATATCCTCGTTGAATAATGTCCCGCATGCCCTTATTGAATCGGCCCAAATCGACGGTGCGAGCCGAAGACAGATTTTGCGTCATATTGTAGTGCCGCTTATTATGCCAGCGGTGACCGTCTGCTTGTTCCTGGCGATATCCTGGTCCTTTAAAGTATTTGAGTTGAATTTGGCTCTCACGAAGGGGGGACCTTTCAAGTCGACAGAGTCTGTAGCGTTGGACATATATAATGAAGCGTTTACAAATAATCGACTTGGATTAGGGACTGCCAAAGCTATGATTTTCTTTGTGGTCGTTGCCATCATTACCAGCATTCAGGTGCGTCTCACGAAGAAAAAGGAGGTCGAAATGTAATGGGAAAAACGTCAAACTATCGTTTGGGCACATGGGCTGCTGAAATATTGCTTATTGTGATCGGGTTAATCTTTCTGGTTCCGTTCTATTTTTTGCTCGTAAACTCCGTTAAATCCTTTGGCGACATCTTGGCCCATTCCGCTTTGTGGCCGACAACCTTCCGTTTTGAAAACTATGCTAACGCCTGGAATAAAATAAACTTTCCCACAGCACTGGGGAATTCACTGATTGTCACGATCGTCAGTAATGCGCTTTTGCTGCTAATCAGCTCAATGGCCGCTTACCAGATGGTTCGGCATGACACTCTTTTTAATCGTTTCCTATTCGGTTTGCTTGTGGCTGCGATGGTAGTCCCTTTTCAATCAATTATGTTGCCGCTTATGGAAGTGTCCAACGTATTGAGCTTGGACAACAGTATACCGGGACTGATCTTATGTTATCTGGGTTTTGGAGCGCCTTTGTCCGTTTTTCTTTTTCATGGCTTTATTAAAACGGTACCTATTGAGATCGAGCAGGCGGCAAGGGTGGACGGTTCATCCCGGTACGGGGTGTTCTTTCGCATTGTTTGTCCACTGCTGCTGCCTATGTTCGTAACCGTACTTATTTTGAACACCTTATGGATCTGGAATGACTATCTGTTGCCTTCACTCATTTTGAATGATCCTGAGTTGCGCACCATTCCGATTGCAACCTATATGTTGTTTGGTCAGTACACCAAGCAATGGGACTTGGCGCTGCCAGCACTGGTATTGGGGATCGCGCCAGTTGTTGTGTTTTTTCTGGTGATGCAAAAATACATCGTTTCTGGCATTGCAGCCGGTGCGGTCAAAGGCTGATGGGAGGGATAACCGATGAAAAAAACAGCGTTACTTGTCATCTCCTTGATGGTGCTGCTCGCGTGTACACTTGCAGGTTGTGGAAATACGAAGGCTCAACAGAGTGAGACGAAAACGATACACATTTATCAATTCAAAGTAGAGATATCGGAACCGTTAAACAAGCTGAAGGCAGAATATGAAAAAACGCACCCTGGCATCAAGCTGGATATCCAATCTGTCGGTGGTGGTACGGACTACGGTGCTTCGTTGAAGGCTAAATTCGCATCAGGCGATCAGCCGGACATTTTTACAAATGAGGGCTACCAGGACCGCGTTACGTGGCTGGAGTACTTGGAGGATTTGTCGGATCAGCCATGGGTGAAGGACCTGGACGATTTTGCTCGTAAGCCGATGACGGTTAACGGTAAGATTTATGGACAGCCTATGAATCTAGAAGGATTTGGCTTTGTTTATAACAAGGATTTGTTCAAAAAAGCGGGCATAACCAAACTGCCTCAGACGATAGATGAACTGGAAGAAGCAGCCAAGCGACTGAAAGCGGCAGGGATTATACCTTTTGCTAACGGGTATGCGGAATGGTGGGTTCTGGGGAACCATTTTATCAATATCCCGTTTGCCAGACAGCCGAACCCGGAAAGTTATGTTGCGGATTTAAACAAAGGAACGGCTCGCATCCCCGGTAACCCCGTGTTCGATCAGTGGGTGAAGTTGCTTGACCTGACTATAAAATATGGAAACCGCAATCCGCTCACGACGGATTACAATACACAAGTGACACTGTTTTCGACAGGTAAGGCTGCTATGATGCACCAGGGGAACTGGACGCAACCACAAATGGATGGAATTAATCCTAACTTGAATTTGGGTATTCTGCCTGCGCCTATAGACAATGATCCCTCCACAGGAGGTAGACTCGCTGTCGGAGTAGCCTCGAACTGGGTGGTCAACAAAAATTCGCCTGTGAAGCAGGAGGCAAAAGAATTCCTCAATTGGTTGGTCACATCAGAAACAGGCAAGCATTATATCACCAAGGAATTTAAGTTTGTTCCCGCCTTCAAAAGTATCACGTCCAGTGACGAGACAACAGGCGATCTAGGTGCAGAAATATCTCGGCATGTGAGGGCAGGCAAGATATGGAGCTGGAACTTCCAACGCTTCCCGAAGGGGCTGAATCAGGATTTAAGCAGTAGTATGCAAGCCTATATTGCAGGGGTTATCACGAAGGATGAAATGCTTCAGCAATTTCAGGGAGCATGGGACAATTTGAAGTATAGATAAAAGAATAGCGCTGCATGAGGATGCAAAGGGGATAGGTCGGGCAGGAAGCTTAAAGTCCACAGGCTTTGACGGTCAAGTGCCGTCAGAGCCTTTTTGATGTGTTTTTATGTGACGAAAGTCACACGTGAAGTGGTCTTAATAAGTATTTTACATGTCATATCTTTCCCTTGACAAAAGGTTGCGGTGGCAGGTGTTAAATCAATCAAGGGAATGTTATAATAAACAGGATTTACAGGCACGCATTGCATCTGTGCTTATTTGGTTTGTACAAATAGGTTACATAGATCCTTTCGACTCAGGATAGTTCGATATGCTGGCGCGAAAGAACGTGACGATAATACCGGAGGGAATATATTATGGCGAAACTGGTGGTTTGCGATCACCCTTTGATCCAACACAAACTTACATTTATCCGCGATGTGCGGACAAACACCAAGGATTTCCGCGAGCTGGTGGATGAAGTAGCAACATTGATGGCTTATGAAATTACACGGGATATCCCGCTGGAAAGCATTACGGTGCAGACACCGGTTGCTGAGACAGAAGGTAAAGTGATTTCCGGACGTATGCTGGGTCTTATTCCGATTCTGCGTGCAGGCTTGGGTATGCTGGATGGCGTAGTAAAGCTACTGCCTGCAGCAAAGGTAGGCCATGTGGGACTGTTCCGCGATCCTGAGACGCTGCAACCCGTAGAATACTATACGAAGTTGCCTACAGATGTAACTGAGCGCGAATTGATCGTGATTGATCCGATGCTTGCAACGGGTGGCTCTGCAATTGCGGCGATTGATGTGTTGAAAAAGAGAGGCTGCACTCAAATTAAAATGATGAATCTGATTGCTGCTCCTGAAGGAGTCAAAGCTGTGCAGGATGCGCATCCTGATGTAGACATCTATGTCGCTGCACTGGACGAGCGTCTGGATGATCATGGATATATCATTCCGGGTCTTGGTGACGCGGGAGACCGCTTGTACGGAACCAAGTAGACTGCCTTTGGCGGTTCGGCAAAAGCTATGGACGTTTTGACAGGTCTTTATTTTGAATAATGGAAGATCTGTGAAGCGGACATTTATTATGAAAAGGGGTTCAACAGAAAATGTCCAAAATCAAAGTGATGACAATTTTTGGTGTGCGTCCGGAAGCGATTAAGATGGCTCCTCTTATTTTGGAGCTTCAGCGTCACCCGGAGCATATCGAGTCCGTGGTATGCGTTACGGCTCAACATCGCCAGATGCTTGATCAGGTTCTGGAAGTTTTCAATATTCACCCTGACTATGATCTGGACGTAATGAAGGATCGCCAGACACTAAATGAAATATCCATGCGGGTACTTCAAGGTCTGGAACCTGTATTGCGTGAGGCCAAGCCCGATATCGTGTTGGTTCATGGCGATACGCTGACCACTTTCCTCGCCAGCTATGCAGCCTTTATGCAGCAGATTGAAGTAGGGCATGTGGAAGCGGGTTTGCGGACGTGGAACAAGCTTTCTCCATATCCTGAAGAAATGAACCGTCAGCTTACAGGCGTACTGTCTGATCTGCATTTCTCGCCTACTTCTTTATCGGCTGGAAATTTGCGGAAGGAAAATAAGCCTGAATCGCGAATATATGTTACAGGCAATACAGTGACTGACGTATTTCAGTATACGGTTCGCCAGGATTACGAGCACCCTGTACTGGACTGGGCTCAGGGCAAACGCCTGATTCTTATGACAGCACATCGCCGGGAATCCCAAGGGGAACCGCATCGTCAGATTTTTAATGCGGTTAAGCGAATTGCGGATGAGTTTGAGGATGTCGCTATTGTTTATCCGGTTCATCCGAGTCCGGCTGTGAAGGAACCTGCATTTGAGATTTTAGGCAACCATCCGCGTATTAAGCTGATTGATCCGCTGGATGTCGTGGATCTGCATAATTTTTACCCACATACACATCTGATCCTTACGGATTCCGGTGGGCTTCAGGAAGAAGCGCCTTCGTTCGGAGTACCTGTTCTGGTGCTGCGTGATACGACTGAAAGACCGGAAGGAATTGAAGCGGGCACCTTGGAACTGGTGGGTACGAGTGAAGAGAACGTGTACAATCGGACCAAGGCACTTTTGACAGATTCCGCGTTGTACGAATCTATGAGCCAAGCAGCGAATCCTTACGGCGATGGACAAGCATCAGTAAGAATTGTCAATGCGATTTTGCACCATTATGGTGTTCAATCCGAACGCCCTGAAGAATTTCACACAATGTTCACAAAAGGTGTTCGTCCGATATAATTATTCTTTACAAGGCAAGCATACAGTTAAACTGTACGGTTACCAAGGGATACAGCAATTTAAGATGCTTTGTCGTTTGATTTTATACTTTAGGGCACTAAAATATCTCAATTGACAAAGTATCTTATATTTAAGTAAAATGGACTGGAATTGCAGGGGTGACATGGAAAAGTGGTCAAACCTTCCAAGCAAAACAACAACCGAAATAACACCGGAAATGCCTTTAAGGCTATAGGACTGGTGAGCGCGATCGGCATTGATTTGGCGATATGCACACTGGGTGGTTTCTATGCAGGAAAATGGCTTGATGCCAAACTTGGTGGCTCCGGAATTTGGATTGGCGTAAGCGTTCTCGCAGGCTTGGTTGTAGGCGCATTAAGTATTGCCCTTGTGATCGGAAAGGTACTGAGGGATAACCATGAATGAGATGACCCGTATGCAAAAAATGTTATGGATCGTAGCGCTTGGTATTATGGCTCTGTGTTTCCTGGTCTCCGCCTTCATGCCCCAACATCGTGACATTGCTCACGGAATCATTCTGGGAACGGGAGTAAGCTGTCTAAATGTGCTGTATATGGCCTACAAAATTCGACAGGTTGCGAGTGCGGCCGCCGGTGAAAGAAAGAAGAGAGTGTTTGGTATTGGCTTTGGCGTTCGATTAGGGACCTCAATTTTGGCAGTGGTGCTGGCGATAGAATTTCCGGCCTATTTCCATGAGATCGCTGTAATGGCAAGCCTGGTGACTGGGCAATTTCTTCTGTTAATTATAGGCATCATATTCGCGCTTCAGGAAAAATGATGGCTCAACTGAGAAAGGGGTGAGAAAACATGTTGCATGAATCACCGATTATCCAATTGGGCGGGTTTAACATTGACTTGTCCGTCATTATTATGCTTATTGTGACTTGTGCGATTGTATTTGGACTGGCATTTGCTGCAACGCGCAATTTGTCTGTGGACAATCCAAGCAAGTTGCAAAATTTTATGGAGTGGGTCGTAGAATTCGTTCAAGGACTGATTACCAGCACGATGGATTTGAAAAAAGGGAAGCCATTCCTCTCCTTGGGGATGACGCTGATCATGTTCATTTTCGTGGGGAATATGCTGGGCTTACCGTTCGGGATTGTGACCGAATTCGATAATGTGCAAAGTGCCCAAGTATTTGGACATGAAATCATTCCAGTCAAAGAAGCATTAGAACAAGCACAGGCGTCTCACCCGGGCGAAGCTGCCCATGTAGGCATCAGCTGGTGGAAATCACCTACTGCAGATGCAGGGGTATCTATTGGACTCGCTTTAATGATCTTTGTCCTGGTTCATTTCCTGGGAATCTTCCGCAATACCAAAGCTTACTTCAAGCATTACGTTCAGCCATTTCCATTCTTTTTGCCAATTAACTTGATTGAGCAGTTCTCAAAACTATTGACACATGGTATGCGTCTATTCGGTAATATTTTTGCCGGCGAAGTTTTGATCAGTGTTCTGCTGAAATTGACAGCACTTGGTGTAGGAGGCTGGATTGCTTCCGTATTGGGACTCGTTGTTTGGCAAGGATTTAGTATCTTTGTCGGCAGTATTCAAGCGTTCGTCTTCAC
Source organism: Paenibacillus sp. OT2-17 (assembly GCF_009827695.1). Classification (NCBI taxonomy): domain Bacteria; kingdom Bacillati; phylum Bacillota; class Bacilli; order Caryophanales; family Paenibacillaceae; genus Paenibacillus; species Paenibacillus sp. OT2-17. The sequence goes on from NZ_WUDQ01000003.1 coordinate 8,457, forward strand.
GATTCTGACGTTTGTATACATTTCGCAGTCCATTGACACGCATGAAGAAGAGCATTAGACAAGCTCGTTTTCCGGTTTTTAGTTAAGTTCAGGAGTACGCTTCGCTCTTAACTGCAAATACATGTACAATATAAATACACATCACTAAGGAGGATTTTTAAAATGGGAGTTTGGGCATATATCGCAGCTGCAATCGCAGTAGGTTTGGGCGCTTTGGGCGCAGGTATTGGTAACGGTCTGATCGTAAGTAAAACAGTTGAAGGTATCGCTCGTCAGCCTGAAGCAAAAGCAACGTTGCAAACGGTAATGTTTATCGGTGTAGGTCTGGTCGAAGCCCTGCCAATCATCGGGGTCGTTCTGGCATTCATTTTCTACGCAGGTGCTTAATTGAATGGAAGCAAGGTTTGGCGGGGAAGGCACAGCCATCCGCGCCTTCTTTGTTCGTTTGAACATGAAAGATCCAGAACCGACGTTCACCGGAAAGGAGTGACTTCAATTGAGTTTAAATTGGACAAGTATCGTTTTCACAATCATTGCATTTTTGATCTTGTACTGGTTACTGACGCGTTATGCATTCGGCCCTCTCTTTTCCGTTATGGAGAAGCGGCGTCAGCTTGTATTACAGCAAATGAATGAAGCGGCACAGACGCGTGAACAGGCTGCTGCTTATGTTGAGGAGCAAAAGCAGGCTCTCCAGCAGGCACGTAAGGAAGCGTACGACATTATCGAGCAGTCAAAACAAACAGGTAACAAACAAGCGGAGCAAATTATTGTTCAGGCTAAAGACGAAGCTGTCCGCCTGAAAGACGAAGCTGTTCGTGAAATCACAAGCGAGCGTAATAAGGCGGTTGCCGAACTGCGCAGCGAAGTGGGTAAAGCTTCGGTACAAATTGCTTCCAAACTGATTCAAAAGGAAATCAAGGAAGACCAAGTCCAGGGAGAGCTTGTCGACCAATACCTTAAAGAGGTAGGAGGCAAAGCATGAGCCGGGATACGGTAGTAGCCAAACGGTATGCGAAAGCTTTGTTTGAAGTGGCAGAGCAGGAACAGACCATTATGGAAACCGAGCAGGAGCTACGTGCTTTTGTAGAGGCTGTATCGGGGGATGCTGAAATCCGTAAATTCATTAATTCTCCTAACATTACGGAAGCGGTCAAGCTTCAAGTTCTGGCTAACAGTTTTGAAGGCAAGCTTTCTGCCTCGCTAATTAACACGATCAAGCTGTTGATTCAGCGTAGTAGAGCAGATTTGTTCGAATCTCTCCTTGCCGGATACCTCGATATTCAGGAATACAAGCTGGGAATTGCTCATGCAAAGGTGTATTCGACTTATGCTTTAAGTGATCAGGAAAAAACAGCGGTAGCCGAGGAATTCGGAGCCCGTGAACATAAAACAATCCGTGTGGAAAATATAGTGGACCCGAGTCTACTGGGCGGATTGAAAGTGGTTATCGGCGATACACTGTACGACGGCAGTCTGGCCGGCAAGCTGGATCGTCTCGAGAAATCCTTTAACAGACGAGTATAGAAGATAGGGGTGAACACACTTGAGTATCAAACCTGAGGAAATCAGTTCATTGATTAAAAGTCAGATTGAACAATATAAAAATGATATCGAGGTCGTTGAAGTCGGCACTGTTGTTGAAGTCGGCGACGGTATTGCCCGCGTCTACGGACTGGAAAAAGTTATGGCCGGTGAATTGGTTGAATTCGACACTGGCGTATTGGGCTTGGCGCTCAACGTGGAAGAAAGCAATGTCGGTGTTGTTATTTTGGGTCAATTCTCCGACATTCGTGAAGGCGGTCAAGTAAAACGTACAGGTCAAATCATGCAGGTCCCTGTAGGGGAAGCATTGATCGGACGTGTAGTTAACCCACTGGGACAACCAGTAGACGGTAAAGGACCGATTGCTACAACAGAATTCCGTCCGGTTGAAAGTCAGGCTCCAGGCGTTATGGCCCGTAAATCGGTACATGAGCCTATGCAGACGGGGATTAAAGCTATTGATGCGATGGTTCCGATTGGTCGTGGTCAACGTGAGTTGATCATCGGTGACCGTCAAACAGGTAAAACTTCTATCGCAATTGATGCAATTTTGAACCAAAAAGGTAACGGCATGAAATGTATTTATGTCGCTATTGGTCAAAAACAATCCACGGTAGCTCAAGTTGTTGAAACATTGCGTCGTCACGGTGCGCTGGAATACACGATTGTCGTTACGGCATCTGCTTCCGAACCATCACCATTGCTGTACATTGCTCCTTACTCTGGCTGCGCCATGGGTGAGTATTTCATGTACAAAGGCGAGCATGTTCTTGTAGTTTATGATGACTTGACTAAACAAGCATCAGCTTACCGGGAACTGTCCCTGTTGCTGCGTCGTCCACCGGGTCGTGAAGCATATCCGGGTGACGTTTTCTATCTTCACTCTCGCTTGCTGGAACGTGCAGCGAAGCTAAATGATGAGTTGGGCGGCGGATCACTTACCGCATTGCCGTTCATCGAGACACAGGCTTCCGACGTTTCTGCATATATTCCAACCAACGTTATTTCCATCACGGATGGACAGATCTTCTTGGAAGCTGACTTGTTCTATGCTGGGCAACGTCCGGCGATCAACGTAGGTATTTCTGTATCTCGTGTAGGTGGTTCAGCTCAGATTAAAGCGATGAAAAAGGTAGCAGGTTCCCTGCGTCTGGATCTTGCTCAATATCGAGAGCTTCAAGCGTTCTCCCAATTCGGGTCCGACTTGGATAAATCCACAAAAGCCCGTCTGGATCGCGGCGCACGCATGATGGAAATTTTGAAACAAGGTGTTAACCAACCGCTTGCTGTAGAGCAACAAGTAGTGAGCTTGTATACTGCTGTAAAAGGCTTCCTTGATGATATCCCTGTAGCGGATGTAAAACGTTTTGAAAAAGACTTCCTGTCTTTCATGGTGTCTGACCATCAAGACGTGCTTCAATCTATCCGCGACACGAAAGACCTGGTTGCTGATAACGAAGCGGCTTTGAAGGCGGCTATCGAGAAATTCAAAAAATCATTCGCCACGTCGGTTTAATACATTGGAATTTGCCTGTTTATGATGAAAGATGTACTAAGGAAGCGTGCCCTCCGGGTTTTGGCTTCCTTGGCATGTTTTACCCTCAATAACAGGCCCTTTAACATATGTCCGGCTGGATTTGAATCTTACGAAGTGCTTGGACTTGGCCCAAGCTAAGGGATTGCTTACGAAGTTAGCTTTGGCTTTGCTAGAGCTTAAAGGTGGTGAAATCATGGCAAAAGGTATGCGCGAGATTAAACGTCAGATTAAAAGTGTGCAGAGTACGAAGCAGATCACGAAAGCGATGGAAATGGTCGCTGCATCCAAGCTGAGAAAAGCTCAGGAGAAAGCGGAGTCGGCTCGTCCTTACTCGGAAAAGCTTAAGGAAGTTGTGAGTAGCATTGCTTCTGGAGCGAATAACATCAAGCATCCAATGCTGGAAACGCGTCCGGTTAAAAAGACTGCTTATCTCATCATTACATCTGATCGTGGTCTGGCTGGTGGTTATAACGCCAATATTTTACGACAGGTTACGCAGACGATTTCTGAACGTCACCGTTCACAGGATGAATTTGTGATTTTCATCATTGGACGAAAAGGACGGGATTATTTCAGACGTCGTGAATTTCCTATCGCTGAATCGGTAACAGATCTGTCGGATACACCTGCTTTTGCAGATATCAAAACAATTGCAAGCAAGGCTGTACAAGGCTTTGAACTTAAAGAATTTGATGAGCTTTATCTATGCTATAACCGCTTTGTCAACGCATTGACTCAAATTCCAACAGTTGACCGTCTGTTACCAATGGCAACACCGGATTCAGCTACAGCTTCATCCTCAATTAACTATGAGTATGAGCCTTCACCAGAAGGAGTGCTGGAAGTATTGCTGCCGCGTTACGCGGAAACGCTCATTTACGGCGCTTTGCTGGATGGTAAAGCTAGTGAACTGGGAGCGAAGATGACGGCGATGGGATCTGCTACGAAGAATGCTTCCAAGTTAATTGGTGAGCTTTCCTTGACCTATAACCGTGCTCGTCAAGCGGCTATTACCCAGGAAATTACGGAAATCGTTGCAGGGGCAAGCGCTCAGTCTTAATTAGGCTTGTTGCGACTGTTTATAGCAGGGTCTACACTATTATGATAAATTGCGGGCGCAAAACAAATCAGAGTGGTTCGGATTTGCGGCTGTGCAAGCTTGTAGGAGGGAAACCAAAAGATGAACAAAGGACGCGTAGTGAGCATCATGGGTCCGGTTGTCGACGTTGAGTTCGAACGTGGACAACTTCCAGAAATCCTGAATGCCATTCATATTGGGACTGTGCTGGAGAGCGGAGTCAAAATTGATCTGACGCTCGAAGCTTCAAAACATCTAGGTGACAACCGTGTGCGTTGTATTGCCATGTCTTCCACAGATGGTTTGGTTCGTGGGGCTGAAGCCATAGATCTGGGAGCACCTATTTCAGTACCTGTCGGCGAAGCTACTCTTGGACGCGTATTTAACGTGCTTGGAACGCCAATTGATAATGGTGCTGATATGAGTGAAACGGCTAGAAATCCGATTCACCGTCAAGCTCCTTCTTTCGATGAGCTGACAACTCAAGCAGAGATGCTCGAAACCGGTATTAAAGTTATCGACTTGCTGGCTCCTTATGCTAAGGGTGGTAAAGTCGGATTGTTTGGTGGTGCTGGTGTAGGTAAAACCGTAACCATTCAAGAATTGATTAACAATATCGCTCAGGAGCATGGTGGTATTTCTGTATTTGCGGGTGTAGGTGAACGCACACGTGAAGGAAATGACTTGTACCATGAAATGAGAGATTCCGGCGTTATCAACAAAACAGCGATGGTGTTCGGACAAATGAACGAGCCTCCGGGTGCACGTTTGCGTGTAGCTCTCACAGGTCTGACGATGGCGGAATACTTCCGTGACCAAGAAGGCCGTGACGTGTTGCTCTTTATTGATAACATTTTCCGCTTTACTCAAGCAGGTTCTGAAGTTTCTGCCCTGTTGGGACGTATGCCTTCAGCAGTAGGTTACCAGCCTACGCTGGCTACTGAGATGGGTCAATTGCAAGAACGGATTACTTCTACTAAAAAAGGTTCTGTTACTTCCATTCAGGCGATCTATGTGCCTGCGGATGACTACACTGACCCGGCTCCTGCTACAACGTTTGCCCATTTGGATGCTACAACGAATCTGGAACGTAAAATTTCCGAAATGGGTATTTACCCGGCGGTTGATCCACTCGCATCAAGCTCCCGTATTTTGGCTCCAGACGTTGTGGGTGAAGAGCATTACAATGTAGCACAAGGGGTAAAACAAATTTTGGCCCGCTACAATGAGCTTCAGGATATCATTGCCATCCTGGGTATGGACGAGCTGAGTGAAGAAGATAAAATGTTGGTGGCACGTGCACGTAAAATCCAGCGTTTCCTTTCTCAACCTTTCCACGTTGCCGAAGCATTTAACGGCTTCCCAGGTAAATATGTGCCGGTTAAAGAAACTGTACGAAGCTTCAAAGAAATTTTGGAAGGCAAGTATGACCATCTTCCAGAAGCGGCTTTCCTTTTTGTAGGAGCCATCGAAGAAGCAGTTGAAAAAGCTAAAACGTTGTAAACAACAGGCAAAGAATAGCCGAGCCTTACGAAGTGAGCTGTCTGCGGACAGCTTCCAGGAGGGATTCAAGTGAGCACGTATTTACTAGAGATTGTGACGCCGGAGCGCCTGGTTTATACAGAACAGGTAAACAGCATCAGTGTTCGCGGCTCGGAAGGCGATCTTGGGATTTTACCTGGACACCTTCCCTTGGTCACTCCCTTGAAGATTGCACCGATACGCATTAAAATCGGTGGTCAAACCGAAGTGATCGCGGTCAATGGGGGCTTTCTTGAAGTCCGCAAGGATAAAGTGGTCATTTTGGCTGAGAGTGCGGAACGTTCCGAAGAAATTGATGTGGAGCGTGCCCGTGCGGCAAGGGAGCGGGCAGAACTGCGGCTCCAGAGCAAGCAGGAACAGATAGATCATCATCGGGCGGAAGTAGCTCTGCAACGGGCGCTTAACCGTTTAAATGCTACAAGCATCAGAACCAATAAGAATTAATAATGGATTTTAAGTGGAATTTTAAAAGGGTTCGGCATAGTATACGGATGGAACGACAAGGAGACCACTTCATAATTTCTGCCAAAGAATGTCCGGTAGAAGGTGAGGGAGAACCTTGCTTCCTTCGATCACTGTGATCGGGCCCTTTTTTAGCTGTTATTACCAAATGTACAGTCCTATTTCTTGCCCGGCTGCTAGGTATTTAGTACCTTTTAAATTCACGAAACAGAAGTGATTAATCACATTTTGTCGAAATAAATGTCCTAAAAACAGAAATAGCACTGGCATATTAGGCGTTCGCCGAGTATTATAAAGAAGTCTGTGACGCAGATGGGAGGAATTATGGTTGAACGGGAAACAGCAATTGGCTGAACAGCTAAGTCAATCGGCGAGTATGACCGCGCTGATCTCCATGATCGTGTCGCTCATCTGTATAGCGTTAGCTTGGTGGGCTTTACAGAGTTTTAAGCTGGATTTGTTAATCCGGCAACCCAAAGGACCGCAAGGCAGATTGCTACACTTGTTTCTTGCTATAATTTTGGGACAGTTGGTTTCTGGGTTCCTGTTGAGCTACATTTCTTGGAGTCAGATGCTCTAGAATTTGTTTTAACATGAAGTGGGCGGGTTATATGACCTTATGACTGTGTCTCTGCGGGAATTGTCGAATAACATCGCGTCATATTGTTAACAATGGTAAACAAAAGAACCATACATGTATAGCTGGCTGAATCAGTTAGAGTACAATGGTCGTCAAGTACAAAAAACGCTTGTATACTTGTTTTAATCAGTGGTATGATGGCAGTTAGGGTATTAGTAAAATCTTGTTTTTTTATGTAATGAAAAAGCAAGGCATGAAAATAGCGGAATATGTTCTTTTTTTCCAGAATGGAAAAGGGAAATGACGCGCGGAGGGAACCATAGATGAGCAAATTTATCGTCCGCGGTGGCAACAGATTGACCGGGAGTGTCAAAGTCAGCGGAGCCAAAAACTCAGTTCTGCCGATCATCGCCGCTTCTCTGCTAGGAGAAGAAGGAGAAAGTGTTATTATTGATGCACCTCCTCTAGACGATGTGATGACCATTAACAAAGTGCTGGAGTCCTTAGGAGCAGGCGTTACATACCAAGATGAGGTCATTCGTGTTGACGCGCGGAAGATAATTTCCTGTGAAGCCCCTTACGAGTGGGTTAGGAAAATGCGCGCATCATTCTTGGTTATGGGGCCGCTGCTTACACGTTTGGGACGTACAAGGATCTCGCTTCCAGGCGGATGCGCAATCGGAACGCGACCAATTGATCAGCATTTGAAGGGTTTTGAGGCATTGGGCGCGGAGATTAGCCTGGGCCAAGGTTTTATTGAAGCTAAAAGTAACGGGCGTCTGCGTGGAGCTAAAGTTTATTTGGATGTAGCCAGCGTAGGAGCAACCGAGAATATTATGATGGCCGCTACTCTTGCTGAGGGCGTAACTACCATCGAGAATGCTGCTAAGGAACCTGAGATTGTTGATCTCGCAAATTTCCTGAATGGAATGGGTGCCAAAGTACGCGGTGCGGGCACGGGCGTTATTCGTATTGAAGGCGTTGAGAAGCTGCATGGTGTAAAACATACGGTCATTCCCGACCGGGTAGAAGCAGGTACTTATATGGTTGCTGCTGCGATCACAGGCGGGAACGTATATGTAGAAGGCGCAATATCCGATCATTTAGGACCGGTTATTTCCAAGATGGAAGAAATGGGTGTAACCATTCAACCTGATGAGAACGGAATTCGTGTCATTGCAGATAAGCCGTTAAAGGCCGTTGATGTTAAAACTTTGCCTTATCCTGGTTTTCCTACCGATATGCAGTCTCAGATGATGGCACTTCAACTTGCCGCTGAAGGAACGAGCATTATTACGGAAACCGTGTTTGAAAATCGTTTCATGCATGTGGATGAATTTCATCTCATGAATGCGGAAATTAAGGTTGAAGGTCGTTCCGCCATTGTAACTGGTAATGCTAAGCTGACAGGTGCGAAAGTAACCTCTACAGACTTGCGTGCAGGTGCTGCGTTAATTCTGACCGGACTCATTGCGGAAGGTACAACGGAGGTATCCGGCGTACATCACATCGATCGCGGTTACGTTCATTTGGCTGAGAAGCTGACTGGATTGGGAGCGGACATTTACAGAGTGACCGTGGAAGAGTCCAAACTGAATCATTCGCCCAGTACAGAGCGCGTAATGCCAGAAGAGACGTCGGGAAATCTGTTTAAGAAGATCCAGCCTTCCCTCGCCTAAGCTTTAACGTATGTCGCTTCATGTTGCATAAGTATATTCTTGAACAATAAGGAACCAAGTCCGAAAGGGCTTGGTTTTTTTGTTGTTTGCAACCAGTTTTTTTCATTCTTTCAGTTCTCTTAAAACGGTTCTATGAAAGTGGACGACTTCATATGATTGAAAATATCTGCTGGAGTATATCTGTACTTCCAGCCGGACACTTAGCCCTTTGATGGAGGTTTCAGCCTATGAAAGATTCACAGGTTCGCATCCGTATACCCATTCATCATCCTAAGGAACATCGCCAGGCTTCACTTGCGGAGGAAGGTTCTGGCTCTATAGCTACTTCGTTACAAAAAAATAAGCTTATACAACAGCAGCCGGACACAAGAGGTACATTGCCGATTGGCGTCAAGCCCAATCGGCGTACAACAGTCGTGCCTTCCGCTGTGAACTCTGTTGATACGGCTTTGCCTATTGCTGGAGCAGCGGTCCATGACACACGCGCTGCAAGCCCGCTGCAGGTGCCGCTACCGCACCTGCGTCCTTCCGCCGGGCGTGCCCCGCGCTGGGGCAGCCGCCGCCCATGGCTGCCATTCGCCGCCATGGCAGGGGTGCTGGTGCTTGCCATGGCTGTGCCCGCGCTAATGGCGTGGCCTCGCCAGACGGCGCAGCCGGTGCCACCGAGCAGTCGCACGGCAGCACCGGCTGCACCTAGCGTAACGGCAAAGGGCGGGACGCCCGTCACGCGCCTGCCGGGTGTCCCGCCGATACCGGCGGTGCCCGCTGCTCCAACGCGCAGCGTGCCGGTGGTGGCAGAGCCGGACGTGCGTGTGTACGTCACGTCTACCGGTCGCACGGAGACGTTACCGCTGGAGCAATACATTGTCGGCGTAGTAGCCGCCGAAATGCCGCCCAGCTTCGAGGGTGAGGCACTGAAAGCGCAGGCCATTGCCGCGCGTACCTTCATTGCCCGGCGTTTGCTGGCTGATGACACCAGCGGTGCCCCGGCGGGAGCAGATGTGACGGATACTGTTAAACATCAGGCTTATATCTCTAAAGCTAAACTTACTAGAGAATGGGGGCACTCTGGTAAATCCACAGAGCTGGCTAAAATTCAGCAGGCCGTACGAGACACCAAGGATACGATCATGGTATATGAGGGGAAGCCCATTACGGCATCTTTTTTTTCTACTAGCAATGGCTATACCGAAAATTCAGAGGATGTATGGGCGAAGGCAGTGCCCTATTTACGAAGCGTGTCAAGTCCATGGGACAAGCAGTTGGCCCCACGTTATACAGAAACCGTCACACTGAGTCGTCAGAGTGTGTTCGATAGATTGGGGTTGAGTCGTACTGCGATAGCTGCTTCTACTGGAGGAGGGAGAATGCCGGAGATTCGTATACTCTCTAAGACAGAAGGACATCGCATCAAGAAGATTGAGGTTGGTGGTTCAATCTTTACAGGGCCGGAAATCCGTAACAAACTGGGGCTGCGTTCGGCTGAGTTTACGTGGAAAGCTGAAGGGGACCGGATTGCTATAACAACCTATGGTTATGGTCATGGTGTTGGTATGAGTCAGTGGGGAGCCAATGGAATGGCCAAGGAAGGTCATACTGCCACTCAAATTCTCCTTCACTATTATACTGGCATTTCTTTTGCGCAAGCCTCTCGTATTCTAAGTTAGTAAATATTTCGAAACTTTGAAGTATAAAAGAGTTGCACCCGGTAACACTGGTTACTGAGGTGATGAGCAAATGAATGAACAAAATAAAAACCAGAACCAAAACCATGAAGAAACACCCAAAACCTTTCAGGGTGGAAGAGCTTCACGGCCGTCTTCGTGGAAAAAGCTGTTGTCCAAAAGGTGGGCATACCCGGCAGCCTACATTGCCGCAGCAGCCATTATACTAACCTTAGTGTGGGTCTATCAGGATGCCAGCCAGAAGTCTTTCAAACCTGACCCAGCTAGTCCATCGGTACAAAGCACAAGTGCAGTGAATGCCGATGTTAACGGACAACAGCCAGAAAGCGTGGAAGTAGTTGCCCAGTCGGAAAATATCGCATGGCCAGTAGCAGATGCTGGCGCAGTACAGGTCGTAAAGCCGTTCTTTGATGAGAACGCGACCGCTGATGAGCAGGCGGCAGCTATGGTAGAGTACGATAAAACATTTACCGCTAACACTGGGATTGATCTTTCCCGGGCCGACGATCAGGCGTTTGAAGTGAGAGCCGCCCTGAGTGGCAAAGTATCTCGTGTGGAACAACATCCGCTGGTAGGTAGTGTCGTAGAAATCACGCATGATAATAATCTCAAAACGGTGTATCAAAGCTTGAGTGATCTGAAAGTAAAAGAAGGCGATCAAGTGAAACAAAACGATGTGATTGCTTCAGCGGGTCGTAACGAGCTTGAAAAGGATTTGAAAACACATCTGCATTTTGAAGTGTATCAGGATGACAAGCCGGTGAATCCAGCAGGTCTGCTTCCTAAAAAATAAATTTGGTCATGGCTTTGCATGCAAAGCGGGGAATCCACATTCCCTGCTTTTTTCTTGTGTAGTTTTTGTGCATAAGGTAAACATAAGCTGCTTTTGCCAAATAAATAGGCCTTCGGAAGCATGTCTTCCCGCCAAACCGCGAATATATAGGCACGCTCCTCATATAATGTACCAAACTATCCACAGTAGGGAGGCGGGAGCGTGCACGATTACATCAAGGAACGGACCATCAAAATCGGTCGCTGTATCGTGGAAACAAGGAATACGGTCCGTACGATTGCCAAGGAATTTGGTGTCTCCAAGAGCACGGTGCATAAAGATCTGACCGAACGGCTGCCTGAAATCAACCCGGATCTTGCCGATCAGGTGAAGCACATTCTCGAATACCATAAATCCATCCGCCATCTGCGGGGAGGAGAAGCGACGAAAATTAAGTACAAAAAAACGAGTGGCAAACGAAGGGAGATTCTCGTTTCTGGCAAGTCCTAAAAATATATAGTGAATTGGCTGGCAAAGCCATTGAATCAACCCCCTGAAGTATGATATGTTAAAAGATGGTACAAGACGAAAAATGACATGTAACCGTAGGTTTATACATATATTTGCCGCTTCTTGTCGAATCTTAGCTTTTTAAAATATCACTTTGGGGGCCTTTTTAATATGTTCAGTAATGATATCGGTATCGACCTCGGTACGGCCAACGTGCTTATCCACGTCAAAGGGAAGGGGGTTGTTCTTGACGAACCTTCCGTTGTCGCGATAGAAAGCGATTCAAAAAGAGTTCTGGCTGTCGGAGAGGAAGCGCGCCGTATGGTGGGACGTACTCCTGGTAATATCATAGCCATCCGTCCATTACGTGATGGTGTCATCGCCGATTTTGAAGTAACAGAAGCGATGTTAAAATATTTTATCAATCGGGTAGGGGGAAAAAGCTGGTACAGCCACCCTCGTATTCTAATTTGTGCGCCGACGAACATTACCTCAGTGGAGCAAAAAGCGATTCGTGAAGCGGCGGAGCGTAGCGGGGCCAAGGAAGTATTTTTGGAGGAAGAGCCAAAAGCGGCTGCCATCGGGGCAGGAATGGATATTTTTGAGCCTAGCGGCAACATGGTAGTGGATATTGGTGGCGGAACGACTGACGTTGCAGTCCTCTCTATGGGGGATGTCGTAACAGCTTCTTCCATTAAAATGGCAGGGGACAAATTTGATACAGCCATCATGAAATATGTAAAAACGAAGTACAAGCTTCTGATCGGCGAACGTACGGCTGAGGATATCAAGATTGCTATCGGAACCGTGCATCCGAGCGGACGTCGTGCAGAGATGGACATCCGTGGACGGGATATGGTATCCGGATTGCCTAAAACGTTAAGTATTTCTGCGGATGAAGTGCAGGATGCGCTTAGAGATCCTGTATCGGCGATTGTTGCTGCGGCCAAGTTTGTATTGGAGCAGACCCCACCGGAACTGTCAGCTGATATTATTGACCGTGGTGTTATTTTGACTGGTGGCGGTGCCTTGCTTAGCGGATTGGACGAGCTGCTTGCTGAAGAACTGCGTGTTCCAGTACTGGTTGCCGAAGATCCGATGCATTGTGTTGTTAAAGGTACAGGAATTATGCTGGATAATTTGGATCATGTGGTTAAGAAAAAGTTCTAATCTGCCGATAATGACTATAAGAGACTCGTGTGCGGTCAGACAGGTTGCCTAGCATTTTGGCTTTCGTGCCTCCGCGCGAGCATATGATTTTAGCAGAGTATAGGATTGGGGTGCACGATACATGTTGAGAGGTTTATATACTGCGGCCGCCGGATTGATGACACAACAACGACGCCATGACACCGTGACGCAAAATATTGCTAATATGAATACGACGGGATACAAACAGGAAAATAGTGTTCAGCGTTCTTTCCCCGAAATGCTTATTTCCATGACGGGTGGTAACCCTGATAACCCGGACCGTACGGTCGGCAAGCTCAATACTGGCGTTTTTGCTGAGGAAAGCCTCTCCCCTTACATTCAGGGAGCATTAAAGGACAGTGGACAAGAAACGGATTTTGCGATACAGTCCAATATTAATGTGAACGACCCAGCTACTGGTCAACCTATGGCTTTTGATCAGGCAGGGAAATTCATCAATGCTAACGGTGAAGTCACCTACCGTCCAGAAGCATTTTTTACGGTGCGGGACAGTAATGGTAACGTTCGTTATACACGTGATGGACATTTTCAAGTAAATGGAGCGGGAGCATTGCTTTCATCGACTGGCTCAGCGGTGCTGGATACGAATGGAAACCCGATTCAATTGACGGGGGCTGTCTCAGAGCTTAAAGTAAATGAGCGGGGCGAATTGGTAGATAGCCAGTCCAACCAGACATTGGGGACGACGCTCGGTATTAGTGTCATTGATCGTCCGTACCAGCTCGTTCGTGAGGGTAATGGAAATTTTCGCCTGAATGATACTGACGGTGCTACAGCTAGAATGATGACTGCTAACGATGCTGTATCCGTTCGTCAAGGTTATCTGGAGGTATCTAATGTAGATGCTTCACAGTCGATGGTGGATATGATGGCTGCGTTAAGAGCGTATGAGGCGAATCAGAAGGTAATTCAATTTTATGATAAAAGCTTGGACAAGGCCGTTAATGAAGTAGGCCGTGTATAACAGGGGGTAAGTGATGAACAACTCCATGATTGGCGCAATGGTATCTATGGCCAGTGTGCAGCAGCGTTTGGATTTAATTGCCGATAATATTGCTAATATCAATACAGTTGGTTATAAGAGTAAACAGGGTTCCTTTGAAGATGTATTGGCCAACGTGCAGCAACAGCCTTCAACGTATCTCCAAAATGGACGGGCCATGCCGCTCGGCTATAATTTGGGCTACGGAGTTAAAACGGCCGCAATCATGAAAAATATGGAGCAAGGTCCGCTCAAGGAGACGGGACTTCCTACCGATCTGGCGATTCAAGGTAATGCCATGTTTGAAGTTCAGGGAAATGGGCAAAAAGCTTGGACCCGTGACGGTAGCTTTCATTTTGTTCCTGATCCGAATGATAGTGCGACGATGATGTTGACCACTGCTGAAGGTTATTCCGTGCTGGATAACAATGATGTTCCTGTGACTGCTCCAGCGGGTTCCAAGGTGGCTATTAACTCGGATGGCGAATTGCTGATTCGTGCTAATGGAACTGGGGCTCCGACAGTTGGTCAGAGAATCAAGCTAATGGATGTACAGCGTCCAGAAGGACTGGAACAGCGGGATGATAACCTATTCGTGTTGTTGAATGGTGTAACAGAGGCAAATGTATTCGGAGCTGCAGGTGTGGCAGGTGCTGTTCCAGCGGACGTATCTTTGCGTTCCGGTTATCTTGAGGAATCTAATGTGGATTTAGCGGGCGAAATGACGGATATGATGCAAGTTCAGCGGATGTATCAAATGGCGGCACGGGCATTAACTTCTAGTGATACGATGATGAACCTGGCCAACAATCTGAGGGCTTAAGGATTTGGTGATGAAAGAAGAACAATCTGATTCCCGTCCGGTGCCTGAAAAGACGAAGTCCCGCTGGCGTACTGCTCGTTATTTCATAGTTCCGTTGCTGCTCCTGTTATCGCTATTAGGCGGCTTAATTGCAGGATATGTAATTGTAGGTAAGCAAGGGTTGTCAGGCGTATTCGAATGGAAAACCTGGCAGCATGTCATTGATCTTATTTTTGCGCCTTAAGTTTACTTTAAAAGAGTGGGGGCGGGAAAAGGTCGCTCCGCGAATGATTTGATCTTACGATCGCTGTTGCAGCGGGATTTTCTTATTTGATAAATTATCCAGATGTAAAAATCCCGTTGCAAAGGCGAACGCTCGCGCTTCTCCAAATTCAAATCCTTCGCTCCGCTGCTACCCGCCATCAGGGCCACTTTTATTAAAATAAACCCCCCGCAATTTGTGTGGGGAGTATAGAATAACAAAACCCTGTGCCAGTGGCGCAGGGTTTTGTTATGCCTAAATCGTGCTTCAATGCAGCACGTCTTTTGGAACGCCAATGTAGGCTATCATAGAGGCCTTCGGTTGTTTCTCTCCCCTTCACGGCAAGCGAGTATTATTGAAGCGAGGCTTTCCTTTTGAGCCAAAAGTAACTCGGCGGAGGGGATGAAATCGTTCTGAAGAAGCGATAGCGTTCGCCTTTAACCTCGGATTTTACCCTTGAATTCTTATACAATGAAAAAATCCGAGGTTAACAGCGATCGGAAGAATGATCCATCCCCGTAGCCCTTTCCCCCCCTTGACTCAAATGAAACTTCGCTTCACCCCCATAATAGGAGCACCCAATATGGTACTTCCGCGTAATTTTCTTTTTGCATCTGATAACTGTATAATGATGGGGAAGTTTATAACACTGCGGGGTAAAACCAAGCACGGGCAAAAGGGCTTCTTCGCGCCTCAGGTTGCATAACCGGCGGAAAAAGCCCCTTATCTCAACCTCCACTTCTGCAGTAGGTGAAGGATATCTAACATTGTTGCCGCCAAGAGCTGTTTTTATGCAGCGCAGGCGGGGTAATATTATGCTTGCAGTAACTCATGACTGATACAGAGTCAAACCTGCAAGCGGGAGGAGTTATTAAGGTAAATGGACAAATTGCAATTGGATGTTAATCAAATTCAGGAGATTATCCCACATCGAGCGCCATTTTTATTGGTGGATCGTATTATTGAGCTGGAGGAAGGGAAAAGAGCAGTGGGCATTAAAAATGTAACGATGAATGAGCCTCATTTCATTGGACATTTTCCGGGGTATCCCGTTATGCCTGGTGTGTTAATCACCGAAGCACTGGCTCAAGTTGGGGCTGTCGCATTACTGCATCTAGAGAGCAATCGTGGCAAAATCGGGTTCTTGGCAGGGTTGGATGGTTTCCGTTTCCGTGGACAGGTGGTTCCTGGGGATACGCTTACGCTTGAAGTGGAAATCACTCGTTCCAAAGGCGCATTTGGCAAAGGGAAAGCTACGGCTAAAGTAGGCGATACGGTAGTAGCTGAGGGCGAAATT
This sequence comes from Paenibacillus sp. OT2-17, assembly GCF_009827695.1. Lineage (NCBI taxonomy): Bacteria > Bacillati > Bacillota > Bacilli > Caryophanales > Paenibacillaceae > Paenibacillus > Paenibacillus sp. OT2-17. The sequence goes on from NZ_WUDQ01000003.1 coordinate 24,402, forward strand.
ATGTTTGCTTTATCTGACCCTCCCCAATAAATAAAGCTCTGCCGACATAAGCACGACGTCTGAACTGAGTGCATGTGTACATAGAAATCCTGTTTTGACAACCCAAAAATGGAGAGGGGAAATTCCGTATGACGCAGTTGAGTAAAAAAGCATTAGAAGGCATTGAGAGCTGGCTGCAAGACCCTTATATTGATGAAGAGACCAAACAGGAGTTGCGCGCATTGGAAGGCAACGAGCAGGAACTGGAGGATCGCTTTTACAAAGAGCTGGAATTTGGTACAGGCGGTCTGCGTGGAGTGATCGGGGCAGGAAGTAACCGGATGAACCGTTACGTCATTGGACGTGCGACTCAAGGGCTGGCTCGCTATATTTTAGAACAGCATGCTGGTAAAGAAGGCAAACCTTCGGTTGTCATTGCACATGATTCGCGTCATTTTTCACCAGAATTTGCTCTGGATGCAGCTTTGGTGCTGGCAGGCAATGGTATCGTGGCTAAGTTGTTCCCTTCCTTGCGTCCAACGCCACAGCTTTCGTTTAGTGTACGTCATTTGGGAGCCAGTGGAGGGATCGTTGTGACAGCGAGTCACAATCCTCCTGAGTATAATGGATACAAGGTATACAACGATGAAGGGGGTCAGCTTGTTCCAGATCAGGCTGAACAGGTAATTAGTTATATCCGTGAGGTTCCTTCTTTTGCCGACATTCGCAGTCTGACACGTGAGGAAGCAGAGGCACAGGGATTGTTGGTTTGGCTTGGAGAAGAGGAAGATGAAGCGTTTGTAGATACGGTAGCCAGTGTGAGTGTGAACCGTGAGCTGATTGCAGCCGGACCAGGCAAAAACTTCAAAGTTGTGTTTACACCTCTCCATGGTACTGGAAATGAACCGGTTCGTCGTGTGCTGAAGAAGATCGGTTTTGAACAGGTGCATATAGTGCCTGAGCAAGAGCTGCCAGATGCTGAATTTTCGACTGTCAAGTCGCCAAACCCGGAAGAACGTGATGCGTTTAAACTGGCAATCGCGTTGGGTGAGAAAATTGGTGCGGATCTGTTGATCGGAACAGACCCTGATGCTGACCGTATGGGTGCAGTTGTGAAAAACCGTGATGGCGAATATGTGGTATTGTCCGGTAATCAGTCTGGCGCGATCATGGTTTACTACTTGTTGAATCAGCTGAAAGAAACAGGCAAGCTTCCGAATAATGGGGCGGTTATCAAAACCATCGTAACCAGCGAAATGGGCGCAGTCATTGCCGAACATTTTGGAGCAACTGTGTTTAACACGCTAACTGGCTTCAAGTATATTGGCGAGAAAATGAACCAGTTTGACGAAACTGGCGAGTACACCTACCTGTTTGGCTATGAAGAGAGCTATGGTTATTTGGCAGGGAATTATGCTCGCGATAAGGATGCTGTCTTGGCGGCTATGCTGATCGCTGAAGCTGCTGCTTATTACAGCACACAAGGTAAGACGCTCTATGATGTTTTACAAGAGCTGTATGAGCAGTTTGGCTACTTCCTTGAGAAGCTGGAGTCTCGTACCCTTAAGGGTAAGGATGGAGTGGCACAAATTCAGGGCAAAATGACCGATTGGCGTAGCAACGCGCCTCAAGAGATTGCAGGCGTGAAGGTAGACAAGGTACTGGACTACTCACAAGGTCTGGACGGACTTCCACAGGAAAATGTACTCAAATTTTTACTGGAGGACGGTTCGTGGTTTTGCCTGCGCCCTTCGGGAACGGAGCCAAAAATCAAAGTATACTTCGCGGTACGCGGTTCCTCGCTGTCAGACGCGGAGCAAAGAATCAGCCACCTGGTCGATGCTGTTATGGCTCGCGTAGACGCTTGAGAAAAATCCCTTTATAATAGAATAGGTTAAGGTAATTGGATAAGATATAGTAATCGGTGACCTCTCACGGCAAAGGGCAGTACGCCGTGGAGGTCATTTCTGTATTGCAGAATAACCTGGAAGAGGCTTTGGGAAAATAGGCTTATTCCGGCAACGGAGGATTTTGCAAAATTCAATGAGTGACCTACCAAAAGGCTGAGTACGGCAAGGTGGGCAGCATTGAATTTTGCAAAATCCCGAATATTAAGGAGGTTCTTTGGTGTATCAGAAATGGCAGTATTGGAATACGGCTTCTCGAAAATGGTTATGGATTTTGGTGGCTGTCGGCTTGCTGGCTTCCATTCCGGTCATCGCCGATCGTGTGAAGACAGAATCCTCGAGTAAAAAAGTAGAGATTGTATTCGATTATCGGGATTTGACGGAGGCAGCCTCGTATCAGGCTCACCCGCAGGACTATCTGAATGAGCAACTTGACCGCTTACAGCAAGCGGGTGTGAACAGCATGGCTATGTATGAAAGTACGTTGGATGATTTCCGTAAAGCGGGTCGCGTCGTAACCTATACGACTCAGAACGTTGCCGATATGGAAAAACGGCTTTCACCTGCAAATGAGAATTTTACGTATATTGTTTTCGCTGATAAAGAAAATGCCGAGGCATTAAAGCCGTTAATTTTACGTACGTTTACAAGCCTGGACATCAATGTAAAACCTTGGACTTATCAGGGACAGGAAGGGTTAGTTGTGGAAACATCTCCAGAGGATGCGTATCTCAAGCCCATGCAGCCTGACCCGATTGCGATGAAGCAGCTTCGGAGCAAAGGATTTTTTATTGTTCCACGGATGAGCGACAGTCTTCCTTACAACCAGGAGTTGACGGAAGAGATGCTTGCTTCCTTTCAGCAGAATGGTGTAAAACGCATTTTGTTTGAAGGTGATTCAGTCAAAGGCTTCACTGATAACGAGAAAGAGCATAGCTTAGCGGCATTTGCTAAATTGCTGAACAAATACGATATTGGCCTAGCTGCTATCGAAAACTTAAAAAAACCGCAAGCAGGCTTCAATAAGCTCGCTTACGATATCCACTATAACGTTGTGCGTTTATACTCATTGAGCGATAAAGATTCAACGCTCGATGTGGAAACGTTGGCCGATCGTTTTGCATTGGCTACCAAGGATCGTAATATTCGCATGTTGTATCTGAATACCGCGCCTAGCCGTAGTATTGCTGAAGCCAAGGTGAAGGATTCGGTAGATAACCTAATCCACAGCTTGGACAAGCCGGGTAACGCTGTACAACGGATGGAGAAAAAGGGGTTTGAACTTGGACAGGCTGAACCGTTCCAAGTCGTCGATTCGTCCATTCAGCGCTATCTGAAAATGATTGTCGTACTGGGTGCACTGGCATTCTTCTCCATTATGGTGTCCTATTTCGTCCCGGCATTGAATTTGCTGGCATTTTCACTCGGTTTGGTAGGTTCAGCAGGACTTTATGTTTTGAACTCCAGCTTGATGGAGCAAGGTCTAGCCCTACTCGCGGCGATTAGCGGACCTACGGTTGCAATGATTATCGCCGTGCGTACGATTAGAATTAAACGTGAACAGGGGTCCGAACTTTCTGTAGGTCAGCGTTTGATTCAAACGCTTATACTGTACGTACAGACAGCGATTTTGTCGCTGGCTGCAGTGCCTTTTGTTATTGCTCTGTTGAATAGTATTGCTTACAGCCTTGTGCTGAACCAATTTAGAGGTGTAAGCTTGCTTCACATTCTGCCGATCTTCTTAGCAGCGATATATATTTTCTTTTATCGTGGTGTTTCTATACGGGAGGAAATTTCCAAGCTGCTACGTACGCCGATTACTGTATTGTGGGTGATCGCACTGGCTGTTATCGCAGCCGCAGGCTATTACTATTTGACTCGTACCGGAAATGCGGGTACGGTGTCGAACACGGAGCTGGTTTTCCGGAACTTCCTTGAAAATGCGTTTGGTGTACGTCCGCGCAATAAGGAATTTTTGATGGCTCACCCACTGTTTATTGCAGGGGCGTTCCTGGCTTTGAAATATCGCAAAGCAATCTATTTACTGATTATAGCTGCTATTGGTCAAGCCTCTATGGTTGATACCTTTGCTCACATTCACTCTCCAGCGGCACTGTCGCTTAGTCGCGGGCTGTTAGGATTGGGCTTCGGTCTGGTGCTGGGAATCATCGCAATTGTCGTGTGGCAAGTGCTGGAAGGGTGTTGGAAGAAATGGTCACCACAGCTCAAACGATAATCATCTCGGGTTATTACGGCTTTCGCAATAGTGGAGATGAGGCCGTGCTTAAGTCGATTTTGACAGCTTTAGAGGAGGAGAGTCGTCAGGCGGGGATTACAATCAAGCCTGTTGTTCTGTCTTCTGACCCCGCTTGGACACAGAAAATGTACGGAGTAGAAGCTGTAGCGCGGATGAGTCTGGGGGAAGTTCGTAGAGCGATTAAAAACAGCGATGGGCTAATAAGTGGCGGCGGGAGTTTGCTCCAGGATGCAACAAGCCCTAAAAGCATTCCGTATTATCTGGCAATTCTGAAACTGGCCCAATGGGCTGGAAAGCCGACGTTTGTATATGCTCAGGGCATTGGTCCGGTACAACGGAAGATATTTTATCCTATGATCCGTTCTGTGTTTCAGCGCTGTGAATATGTTTCTGTAAGAGATGAGCAGTCTGCCGCACTGCTGGGTACTATGAAACTGAAGCGCCCGGTTGTCAAAGTTGTTCCTGATCCGGTAATGGGGCTTCCATTGCCCCCGGGTTCCGAGCTGCATAAAGCAGCATTTGAGACTGATATGGATAAACTTCCGATCGTTGGCGTATCTGTACGTTACTGGGATAAGGAACGTCGCGATTTAACGGCTATTGCGGACGGCTTAAAAAGATTAGCTGCTGAGCGCCGTGTACACTTACGCTTTTTACCTTTCCATCTGCCTGATGACGAGCAGGCTTCAAGGATGGTAATGGATTTGTTGGGGGATATTAGGGGGACGGGGAGCCTTGTCAGCATGTGTGATCAAGTCACCGATCCTCAACAGATGCTTTTGGAAGTCAGCCGTTGCAGTTTGATGATCGGGATGCGATTACACAGCTTGATCTATGCAGCATCCCACCAGGTACCTCCGTTGGGGATATCCTACGATCCTAAAATTGACCATTTCCTCAGCCGTGTCGGTAGCCAGCCTGTAGGCACTACAGAGGCACTGGATGGACAAAAACTGGCTAATGAGTCTATGCGGTTGCTAGATCAGCGAAGTCAATGGATCGAGAGCCAGGAAGCGGCCATTGCTTTGTTAAAAAGTGAGGCTCGCTTACCGGCACAGCATATCGTTAATTACTTGTGTCGCAAAGGATGATGGATACAGTGACAGTTGATAAGGTTACGAATGTGCCTACCGTCCCGATTTTCGGTGTTCCGGTATCAAGGCTTAATATGAAAGATACATTAAATATATTAATTCAAGCAGTGGAGTCTCGCCAGCCCCATCAAGTGATCACTGCCAATCCGATTATGGTAATGGCTGCATTGGAAGATCCAGTGTACATGAACGTGATGAAACAGGCAGAGTTGATTGTTCCGGATGGGACTGGCGTGGTCTGGGCTGCAAACTATGTAGGACATCCTGTACCTGAGCGGGTAGCGGGCTTTGACTTGTTACATGAATTACTTGCAGCTGGAGAAAACTATCATTGGAAGGTTTATTTACTGGGATCAACATCTGAGGTGATTCAAGCGACCGCAAAGCGGGTACATGAGCTTTATCCCGCAATTACGATTTGTGGCAAGCGTGATGGTTTTTTTGGACCTAAAGAGGATGAAGCCGTGATTGCAGCCATTCGTGAAGCAAATCCTGATTTGTTGTTTGTAGCACGTGGAGCGGACACGCAGGAACCCTGGATTGGTAAATATAAGGAACAGCTGGGTGTACCGGTGATGATGGGGGTTGGCGGTAGCTTCGATGTTATATCAGGCAGAACCAAACGCGCACCTAAATTGTTTCAAAAGCTACGGGCTGAATGGTTATATAGACTCCTCAAAGAGCCAAGCCGTTACAAAAGAATGCTTGCGCTGCCGAAATTCGCCGCGAAAGTGATGCGCGAAAAAGAAAACGTCACAAAAGTGTGATAAATAGCTTGAATCTGCCTACAAAACCCGCTAATTTGCCAGAATATGAAGCTTGGTATTTATTTTTGATCAGAGTATAATTCAATGCGGTTACATCTGAAAAGGGATTGCTTTAAAATTGGGGGTCGAATGATCAAATGTTATTGATCTATATTATTGGGTTCATCATGGCACTGGGACTTGCGCTGTTACTGACACCGCTCGTCAAGAAATTCGCTGTGAAGGTTGGAGCCGTCGATGTACCGAATGCCCGAAAAGTACATACCCGAATTATGCCGCGTCTTGGCGGACTGGGGATTTTCTTGGCATTTCTGTTGTCCTTATTGGCGGTGTTACCTTTTGTGCCTGACGGAATGCTGTCCTCTCGGGATATTAACTTTATCGCAGCCTTTCTGATTGGTGGTACGCTGATTACACTGATTGGTGCTCTCGATGATCGTTTTGATCTCAATGCAAAATTGAAATTTTTGGCTCAAATTGCCGTTGCGTGTATGGTCGTGTTTGCTTTTGATATTCGTGTAGATTTTGTAAATGTACCTTTTCAGGATGCATACTCATCTTTGGAAAGCTGGATTTCCATTCCGCTTACGATTTTTTGGATCGTAGGTGTAACGAATGCCATCAATTTGATTGACGGTCTGGATGGACTGGCTGCAGGTGTCTCAGGAATTGCGATTGGAACTATCTTTGTGATGTCGGTACTGATGGGCAATTACATGGTAGCTATGCTTTGTCTTGTGCTGCTGGGCAGTATTATCGGATTCTTATTTTTTAACTTTCATCCTGCGAAGATATTCATGGGTGATACAGGGTCATTATTTTTAGGTTTCTCTCTGGCCATGCTATCCATGCTTGGTTTCAAGCAAATTGCTATCGTATCTTTTATTACGCCATTGATTATTATCGGTGTACCTTTGTCAGATACATTCTTTGCTATCATTCGTCGCAAGTTGCAGAAAAAACCGATTTTCTCTCCGGATAAAGGTCATTTGCATCACTGCTTACGCGAACTAGGTTTCAGTCACAGACAGACGGTGTTGATTATCTACGGGATTGCTGCATTTTTCGGTGTATTGGCGGTGATTCAATCGTCTGCTGCGCTTAATGAAGCGAACTGGGTCACCTTTGTCGTGATTTGTATTATGATGTTCTTCCTACAGATCGGTGCAGAGGTTATTGGTCTTGTTGGCAAAACCAAACGCCCAGTTATTAATACACTGATTCGGTTGCTGGCTAAGCCAGATTCCCAAACACGTTCGAAATTATAATTTTAATTTAAAAGTAAGTCTTCAAGCTCGGCGGTATACCGCGGGTTTGAAGGCTTTTTTGATGTTTGCTGTAAAAAAACTCCCTCCTTTTTTGAGAATTTACTAATTTTTTGTATGTTTACTACCGATAAAAAAAGTATTGAATGATTACGTACCCCAAGGTGCGACAGAATCAAAGGAGGACAATGATTTGAAACGATTGCTATCCATGTTGCTGACGGTTGGTCTCATCATTGGCTTGGTGCCGGCGGCCCTGGTAGGTACGGCTCATGCTGCGACGGGAACTTATTTTATTTTTCCAAGTGAAAAATATGATGTGGATTCGGCTAGAATGGTAAACACTGACCGAGTTACAGTTAACGGTACGATTAACGGAGTGAACGGAAGTACTATATCTTATAGTGTATTCCAACTCTCTAAAAATGGAACAAACCTTAACGTGGTTAATAAGAACGAGAGTCAAAAAGGCGGAATTACGGTCAGTGGCTCTACGCTTAAAGTTACAGACATTAAACTGTTTCCTGGTTTGAACCGGATTACATTTCAAAGCAGCCAAAATTCGGCTGATATGAAGGACTCCATTTACATTGAGTATCAGGATGGGCCCAAGCTTTATGATCTATCTGCTACGCTGAATGGTGCAACCGAGCAGTTGCTAGAGAATCAGACAGCGGTGCTGACAGACGCACGCAATAGCGGTACGGATGATGTAAAAGTAGTCATTCAAGGTACGGCTCCTAATGCTGACAGTGTAACGCTCACGTCTGCAAAAAGTAGTAATACGTATAATGTATCCTCTTACACTGGCTATAAACTAACAGGTAGTGTTGTACTGAGTCCGGGTAAAAATATAGTGACTATTAAAGTGAATAACGGAACTCAGGCTCTTACAGTTACACGTGAAATTACGATTTATACGGGTAAACCGGAATTCTCTGATTTGACCTTGAACAAGGATGGGAATGTTTCTGCCGATCTGACCACTTCGCCTGACTTTACTGTATCGTCTACAAGTGGTGTGGTTTTAAAAGGTAACGTTTTGGTACCAGCTGGTGCGACCGATCCAGGAGTAGCCACAATCAATGCACGTTTTACCGATGTGAGTAACAATGGTAGTGCTGTGGGTAGTGCGACTGGGGTTGATGCCACAATTGATACTGCAAATATAGTTACATCAAATGGCTATAAAGTATATCCATTTCAGGTGACTGTACCTTCGGAAGCTGTACTTGATCATTTGACCAGGGCATCCCTGGGCCTAACTTATACGGATAGCAGTACACCTCCAGCTCCATCGGCTGTCCAATTTACATTGCGCAGTAGCACTCAGCCGTATATTGATGATGTTAACTATCTTCCTGATTTTAATACTCAATTGTTGAACAGAATTAATGGAAGCGGGTCTGATCAGGCAGCTGCTCTAGATGAAGCTATGAAATTAACAGGTAGCTCTATGAAGAACAAGACTACAGATGCTGCATCTGTACCTGTAGGTATGGAGTTTATCGTTGTTAATGGCGCACCTTCTTCAATTAATGAGCTTTCCGGAGTATCGGTTCATACTGTAGGGTCTCCTCAAGATGTAATTCGTACAATCAATGGTAAGTCAACGCAAGTGAAGAAAATTGTTGCTTATGTAGACACTTTACCTAAAGAAGGACAAAATGTACTGAATTTTTATCTGAATGGTGACTCGACCAAGTTAATTAAAGCAACGGTGAATCTGTTGCAGGGTCCGTTCATGAAATACGACACGATTTATGATGGGCAACAAATTCCGTTGAATACATCCAGCTCAAACTTGAATACCTATAAATTGACTCAGCTGGGCTACTTTAAAGGTAAATTGCTTGATGTGAGCAACGCAGCAGATATTCATTACACTGGAAGTAACCGAAATGTATTCCTGTATGTTAATAATGTATTGGTTGATCTGGATGGTTCAGGAGCGGACTTCAAGCTTGCTGCTTCCTCAGAGACAGCCGCAGCCAATGCCTTGGCGAACGGGAATAATGAAATCAAGTTTGTATACAAGCCAGGTATTGAGTATAGCAATACGGTAAAAGTAAACTTTACACAGACGAATATTCCAGTAATTCCTGTTCCAAACACACAAGGAATCATCCCTTTTACACCAGTTAGCGGCTTGAGCAATACGCCGAAATACAGCGAAATTGCTCCGAAATCAAAAGATGCTAATTTCACCAAAGTGGATGACACTAACTACAACACATCTCTGAAAAATATCAATGTATTTGGTACTTTCAGTATTGCTGATTTGGGTAAAGCAGATCAGGTAAGTGGTTCGTTAAGTGATATTGCTAATAAAGATCAATATATTTTGGAGATTAAGGGATCGGATGACAGTGAAGTCAACTGGACGCTGAGTAACGAGTTTTTCTCAGCAGAAGATGCTAAGACAACATACAATTCCGGTTCTACTACAGATAAATTTACAAATAAAGATTTAAAAGACCTGCTTGTGTACTACCATCCGGACAAAAAGTATTTCAGCTTTGTGTTGAAAAACCAAACTATTTCGCAAGATGGAACACCAGTAGCTTATAACATTACCTTGTACAATAGCGGCAAGAGCGGACCATTTGCTACTTTCCGACTGCAAGTATCCGGTCAATCCACATCTTTTGATATTTTGCGTCCGCTCCCTGAAAAGAGAATCGTGAATCAAAACTTTGTGCAAGTTGTTGTAAACGCAGGTAATGCAGATAGTGTTACGGTAGGTAAAGAAACAGCAGTTCAAGAGGGATTCGACTCTGATTATGATGGTACCATTGATTATCCATCTACTTACAAAGCCATCGTTACAGGTCTAAAAGCCAACAAAGATAATAAAATTGACGTAGTGGTTACTGTAGGTAAAGAAAAATTGAAACAGACCATTACTGTTAAATATGTGCCTACTAATATTCCTGGTGAGCAGTACATGGAAGCGATGAAAACATCACACAAAGTGTTCGATGGCAATCTTACACTTGCTTTTGCAAAGGGAACGAGTCTGATTCGTCGGGATTACGATCAACCGCAACAGTTCAAAAACCAGGTTTTCTCTGGTCACACTTTGTACTTTGCGATAGCAAATAGCGAAGATGGTGTGGTCGATCGTCATGAATTTGAAACCGAAAAAGCATTGTCGGATATGCAGAGCTTGATTGCAGATGGAAGTAGATACTTTAACAGAGAATTCCCAAATCGTTTTACCAAGTCAAGTCCAGTATTCTGGATTGACCCAGGTACAGCAGATGACATTAAAACAGATGATTACGATCCGGTAACTTATGGTGCCGATCCTTATCAATTGGCTAACAAGTCGCAAAATGACAGTAGCAAGATTAAAAACTTCTACTGGCGTGATCCTTCTAATGAATTAGTACCATCCAAGCGTGCAACATTAACTTTGACGTATGATAACAGTATCGCTCAGGATGCAGGGAAACAAATGACGGTGTTCTATTTTGATTCTGATCTTAAAGATTGGCAGAACATTGGTGGTGTGGTGGATCCGAAAAAACATACCATTAAGGTACCGTTTGATCGTTTCGGTTACTATGTAGTTGCTAAAGTTGGAGAAACGTATAGTGATGTCATTAAGCATAAATACGCCAGAGATTACATCGAAGCCATCTTGGCTAAAGGTGTTATGAACCCAATGGATCCGATTAATAGCTTTGGACCAGACAGCTACATTAAAAGAGGCGAATTTACGTCTATGATCGTCAAAGGTCTGCAAATTCCGCTTAATTTCAGCGGAGCGAAGCATTTCGACGACGTGTCTATTCCAAATACGATATCAGCAGATGCGCTCTATGATTATCGTTATATTGAAACAGCTGCACGCGCCGGTATTGTCAAAGGTTCGCAACCAAGAATCTTTATGCCGGAAGATGTAATCACACGCCAAGATGCAGCAGTCATTATTGCCAAGGCATTGAATTTGAAGCTGGAAACAGATCATGACAAGATCATGAAGAACCTGTCTAAGACCTTTAAAGATGCGGACAAGATTGATTACTATGCGCAAGCATCTATATTGGCTATTGCCAAAAAAGGCTTTATCACAGGGTCACCTGTGGATGCAAGCGATCTGAAAAAGGGATATATGTTTAATCCTACTTCCTTGACCTTGCGCGGAGATGCAGCGATTATTGTAGCTAAAGTTATGGCTGATAAAAAGCTGCTTCCTAAAATCTAATCAACAAAACACCTGAAATTATTAAACATCCCTCCATGCGAAATGGTAATTCCCTTTCATATACATGAGAGGGATGTTTTTTATAAATCAGCTATTTGACTGGGATTAAGGGCCTATGCCATAATATCAATGAGGTAAAAACTGTGGATTAGCCTTACAATGGTTTTGGTTTTGGATTTGGCTTAAACGTCTGTAATTAATTGCTTTTTTTTAAGTATTTATCTCAAAATGTGTTTATTATTTTTCCATATGTTTTTTTTGCACATTTATCTGAAACTTTACGCCTATTTCATCGTAGTAGAGGATGTGTGTGCTTAAATATTACATAGAGAAGTGAGTGGGGAGTGATGAGATGTCTCAGTTTTCAATACGCCGTCCTGTAACAGTATTTATGTTAATTATTGCTTTATTAATCGGGGGCGGTATTTTTGCGTTAAGACTTCCTGTAGAGCAAATGCCGGATATGAAGCTGCCATTCGCTGCAGTGGTGACTAGTATTCCAAATGCAACGCCTACAGAAGTTGAGGAATTGGTTACTAAACCTATTGAGAAAAGCCTGGCTTCTATTGAGAACGTGGACACAATCATGTCCGAGTCTTCAGAAGGAACATCTATGGTCATGATTCAATTTAACTGGGGAGTAGATATCAATCAAGCAACCCTCGACATGCGAGATAAAGTTGATGGGGTTAAAGGGTCTCTTCCCAAGGCGGCTAATTCGCCGCGTGTCCTTAAGGTGGATCTCAACGCAACGCCGGTTATTACGCTCTCTCTTACAGGAGACCAGGATATTAACAAGTTGAAGCCTATTGCTGAAGATATTATTGAGCCGCGGCTTGAAAGAATTGCGGGAGTAGCTGCAGCCAACATGTCAGGTGGGCAAGCTCGGCTTGTGAAGATTACTGTAGACCAAGCCAAACTTCAAAGCTATGGCATTACGCTAGATCAAATCAGCCAAGCGCTATCGTCTAATAACGTAGCGGGTTCTGCTGGTTCGGTGTACCGAGGTAATACAGAAATCCAACTTCGGGTTCAAGGTGAATACAAAGCTGTTTCAGAAATGGGTGAAACGCCAATTCCAGTAGGGAAGGGAAGCATTAAGCTAAAGGACATCGCGACAGTTGAAGATTCCTTGGATGATGTTACAACCATTTCTACCTATAACGGAAAGCCAAGTATCAATATTTCTGTTACTAAAGCCACAGGGGGGAATACCCTTTCAATCGCCGATTCTGTAAAGGATAGTTTAGATTCGATACGGAAGGAATTGCCTCCGGGAACTCAATTGGAGATGGTAACAGATGCATCCAAACCGATTAGCGACTCCGTACACTCACTAGTAGAGCATGCTATATTGGGACTTATTATCGCAGCTATTGTGTTGCTGTTATTTTTGAATAGTATACGTTCTACCATTATTGCTACTATCGTTATTCCAATTTCCTTCGTAGCTACGTTTATGATGATGTATTTCACCGGACAAACCATTAATATTATTTCACTGAGCGGTTTGCTTCTGGGGTTAGGATCCTTTGTCGATTTTGCGGTTGTTATTATTGAGAATATTTTTAGACAGCGACATGAAGGGAAAAGCATGCTACAAGGGGCTATTGATGGCTCCAAGCAGGTGGGTAATGCCGTTATGGCATCTGCACTTGCGCAGATCGTAGTATTTTTACCAGTTGTTTTTGTTGACGGAATTGCGGGAGTTCTATTTAAACCGTTGGCGTTAACAGTTATTTTCTCTCACATTGCAGCCTTGCTTGTATCCCTTATGATTGTGCCGATGCTGGGATCACGTTGGCTACCTACCGTGCCAGATGAATCCATTTATTCTTCAGGTACTTATAAGGGTGTTAACCCTATTGTGTGGTTTAATATTGGTTTCGAGAAATTTAAGAGTGGGTATCGCCGTATACTGAAGTGGGGAATTAACCATAGAAAATCTGTGTTAATTATTACTTTATTAATGTTTGTGGCAGCTGGGGCTCTAGTTCCTTTCGTTAAGGCTGAATTTATCCCAGCATCCGATACTGGGGAATTCACAATTAATGTGAAACTTCCTAATGGAACGGTCTTGGAAGAAACGGAAAAGGTTGTTCAAGATATAGAAAAAGAAATTTTGAAAGTTCCGGATCTAGATAAAATGACAGTGACTGTTGGTTCTGGTGGCAATTCTGGTTATTCAGGGGCAGCTCCAACCAACTCAGCAGATCTAAGTGTAACACTGAAGGATGGACATCAGGCAACAGATGGTGTAGTTGATGGCCTTCGTAAAAAATTTGATAGCATTCCGGATGCAGAGATTACAATGGCGTCTACTACAGGCCTTTCAAGCGGAGCGGCTGTTAATATTAACTTAAAAGGTGACGATATTGACGTCCTGAGAGAACTCTCGGACAATCTCGTTGCGGACGTAAAAAACATACCGGGTACGGTCAATGTGAAAAGTACCTTGAGTGCTGTTCGCGAAGAATATGAGATTACCGTTAATCGTGAACTTGCAAGTCGATATGGCTTATCAGCGACCCAAATCTTATCTGCAGTGAATACTTCTTTTAATGGATCAGTCGCCACAAGCTATCGTACAGGTGAAGATCAGATTGATGTGAAGATATCGTTGCCAGAGAAAAACCGCCATGATTTGTCAAATCTAAAAGCCTTACGGATCACCACTTCGCAAGGTATTGATGTACCTTTGTCTTCCGTAGTAAGTATTGATAAACGGACTGTACCCGATACTGTTACTCGTGAAGACCAAACGCGTCAAGTGCAGATTACAGCTGATATTGATGGAACAGGGGATATTCTTACTATTAATCAAAAAATAGATGCTCTATTGAAGACTACTCACTTCCCAGAGGGCTACAGTGCAGATACGGGTGGCGGCCAAAATGAACAAATGATGGAGTCTTTCATGAACTTAGCGATAGCTATTTTGCTATCTGTCGTGCTCATTTATATGGTTATGGCAGGACAGTTCGAATCGTTGCTCACACCGTTTGTTATTATGTTTTCCGTTCCACCTACGGTAATTGGTGTGCTTATCGGTTTAGCTGTAACCGGGGCGAGTCTCAGCGTTTCAGCTTTGACAGGTTACATCATGCTCGTCGGTTTGGTCGTCAACAATGCCATTGTTATGATTGACTTTATAATTCAGCTCCGAAAAGACGGCCAAGATCGGGATGAAGCTATTATTCATGGAGCGTCTGAGCGGTTGCGTCCGATTTTGATGACCACGCTGGCTACGGTACTAGCTTTGCTCCCAATGGCATTCGCTACAGGCAGTGGTAACGAGACACAAGCACCGATGGCAGTTGTTGTTGTATTCGGGTTATCCTTCGCAGCTGTTATTACATTGATTCTTATTCCGGTAGTCTACGTCATCATGGATAATATGATAGAAAAACGTAAGAATCGGAAATTAAAAAGACAAGCAAAGAGAGAACAAAAAAAAGAAGCGAAACTACAAAAAAGTGTTCATATATAAGGTGAGGTGGAGAAACATAATGAATAAAAAAAGTGCTCTGATTGCTACAACTTTGCTTTTATCAGTTGCATTAGCGGGTTGCGGTGGGGGGGAGGCCCCTGCCGCACCAACTACGGCGCAGCAAGCCATTCCGGTCCAAGTGGCAAAAGTGACCAAAGGTAGTATTAACGATTCAACAGGTATTATTGGAAGCTTTGCTCCTAAAGAGACGGCTCAGGTGTCTCCGAAAATTAGTGGCAAAATTCAAAGCATTAACCTTACAGTGGGGCAAAAAGTAAATAAGGGCGACACATTGTTTACTATAGACCAAAAGGACTTGCGGGACTCGATTAAGCAATCCCAGGAATCGTACCAGGTTGCTCTGGCCAATTTAAAGCAGGCAGAGTCAGGTGCAGCGCAATCGGTGCAGCAGGCAGAATCCAGCGTGGATCAAGCCAAAAGTGCGCTTGTCCAGCAAGACAACACGATCACTCAAGCTCAGACCAGTCTGGTAGATGCTCAGAGTTCTGTGCGTGATGCTCAAAATACGCTTAATCGCAACCAACAGCTGTTTAGTGCGGGTGCTCTTTCTCAATCCGAGTTAGAGCAGTCTCAAATAGCGCATAGAAGGGCTGTAACTGCGGTGGAGAATGCACAGATCACACTTCATAATGCGCAAACGTCTAAGGAAAGTGCGCAAACAACATATAATAATGCTCAAAAATCATTACGTCTTGCACAACAGAAAACGGGCATTGACGTAGCTCGTGCTTCTGTCAATCAGGCTAAGTCCAGTTTAGACACAGCTCGTAGTCAATTAGTGGATACTGTAGTCAAAGCTCCGATTTCCGGCACGATATCGGTAGTAACAGGAACCCAAGGGCAAATGGTTAGTGCACAATCTGCGGTTGCTACAATAGCGAATACCAATCCTATTATTGCCAAAGTTAACGTTTCTGAATCTGAGCTTCTTAAGTTGCGGGTGGGTTCATCTGTGACTGTAGGTGTGGACTCCTTAGACAAGCGAATTGAGGCCAGAGTATCGGCCGTCAATCCGGTAATGGATAATGATCTCAAGGCATATCCTGTCGAGATTTCAGTCCCTAATGGTTCTGGCGAATTAAAATCAGGGATGGTTGTAACTGTATACATGAAATCAGAAGCTCCTAAAAACATTTTGGTATCGCAGGATGCCATTACGGAGCAGGCAGGGAAGAAGTATGCTTATGTAGTGGAGGGAACTGTTGCTAAGCGGGTAGAAGTGCAGACAGGCCAGGAAAGTGCCAAACAGGTTGAGGTAACCAAGGGGCTTGCTGAAGGGCAAAATGTTGTCGTTAAGGGCGTTAGTCTGCTTACGGATGGCGCGAAGATTAATGTAGTGAAGTAATTTGTCTCGGTTATATATACTGTAAATCACTGTTACTCCGTCATTCCTACTACTTAAAGTGTATTAGAGTATTAGATTTCAAGGGAATCTATAGACTTTATGTGCTTTATATATTCTATGGATAATTCTTAACGAATATACTCCATTAAAGACCGACTCAGATGTACGGAAATAATCCTTGTACATTTAAGGTTGATAAGGTAAAAGTTGTAGGATGACGGAGGAACAGGTTCAATAGTATAATTATGACTGTGGAAAGCGGAATACATAATCAAAAAAATAAAAAAATTTTTTTGAAACAGGCGCAACTTTTTGAACCCATGCTACGTCTAATTGGGTGAGTATGAAACAAAGGGGTACAAAAGCGTAAAGACAAAATTCGCTAAAAAAAATCTTTACTGCATTGTTATCACATTGTATAATACTGGAGTACGTCATAAATGGACGCTTTCTTTCAACTAGATTCCAAGCTTCTGTGATATTGTCACAGATATCATTTTATAAGGGTTCTCATAAAGCTCGGAAAGGAGGTGTAACGACTGATGAGTGACAAGATCCGACAAAAAGACAAAAATAATATTTCTGGTTATATTCAAGGAGGAGAAAAAAAGGTTATGACAAAGTTTAACAAAAAAATGATCAACGTGCTGGCAACAGCAACATTGGTTGCTGGTGTTGCAGCTCCAATCGCAGCATTGACTGCACCAACTGCAATCCATGCAGCTTCTAGCTATACTGCTGTGAATACTCCTAGCATCAGCTCCAACCAACAAGATAATGCTACTTTGGGTAAGGCTAAAATGAGTGTTAGCCAAGCTTCTGTTGCTAAAGGCGCTACTTTCACTATTACATTGCCTAAAGGTTTTTCCTTCTCTTCTACGGATGCTAATGGCGCAGCTCTGAAAGGCGCAGTTGGTGCTACAACTTCCGCTAGTGAAGCTACTTATGGTTTGGGTATTTATGTTGACGCTGGTGACAACAAAGACGCTGCTGGTTTCCCTGACCAACCTTTGAAGGTTGAACAATTGACTTCCAACTCTGCTAAAGTAACTTTTAATTTTGATAACTCTTTAGACAGTGCAGAAGTCTTCATGAACTTTGCGAGTATCAATGTTACTGGACCTAGCAATGGGCCTGTAAAAGTTTCTATTGATGCTGCTTCCGCAAGTGGTGTGACAAGCGGTGAAGTAACAATTGCAAACGTAGTATCTTCCGGTCAAGTGTCCTTGTCCGCAAATGATACTGTTTCCAGTGAAGATAACTTTACTGCAACTTTGAAAGTTAAAGAAGAAACAGCTGGTTCTTTGGGTAATAACAACATTAAGTTGAAATTGCCTAGCGGCTTCAAATGGGATTCTGCTCCTAAAGATAAAGCTACTATCCTGATTGGAACTGCTATCAAACCGGAAAATGTAAAATATTCTACTGATGGCGATACTTTGACTTTGTCTTTGGATAAAGTTAGTTCTGAGCAAACATCTTTCCAATTGCCTGTAGGGTTCTATGTTGATGATGAAA
This sequence comes from Paenibacillus sp. OT2-17, assembly GCF_009827695.1. Classification (NCBI taxonomy): domain Bacteria; kingdom Bacillati; phylum Bacillota; class Bacilli; order Caryophanales; family Paenibacillaceae; genus Paenibacillus; species Paenibacillus sp. OT2-17. The sequence goes on from NZ_WUDQ01000003.1 coordinate 42,258, forward strand.
CTAGTGCTAAAGAAGGCGACGTTACAGTTAGCATCTCTGGTAATGCAACAACTGACGTTAGCTCCCTCGTAGTTGGTAGCTATGGTCAAATCGGTGGTGGCGTTTCCGTAGCTACTCCAACAACAATTCTTGCTGGTCATGATGAGCAAAAAATTGGTGATGTTACAATTAAAGAAACTGTCGCTAAATCTTTTGTAAAAGGACGTACTGTAACATTGCGCCTGCCTGAAGGTGCTCGTTGGCAGTCTACTTTTGACAGCAACAACCCAGGAAGCAGTTTCTCCGGTTCTATGGAGAACAGTAATGGATTGGGTGGAGCAGAGGTATCTTACACTGACTCTGACAAACGTACTTTGAAACTGACTTTCAACAATCCTAACAGCACAACTGACGCTGGTACTTTGAAACTGAAAAACGTTGAAGTTGCAACGCAACCAGGTTTCACTGGTGATCTGAACGTTGAAGTTGCTGGTAGCCAAGGTCTGAGCGGTACTGTTAAGGTTGCAACTGTGAAACAAGCAGTTACTCTGGCTGCTGCTTCCAAACCAACCCTGACAATCGGTCTGGGCGACCAACAAGTTGGCGATATCACAATCACTGAAGCTGCTAAAGAAGCTTTCGTTAAGAAAGACGGTAGCCGTGAAGTAATCTTGGAATTGCCAACAGGCGTACGTTTTGCTTCTACTCCAGAAGTAAAAGTTACAGCTGGTGACGTTAAAGTGAAGAGCGTATCTACTGATACTTACGGCGAAAGCAACAAAGGCCGTCTGAGCTTCTACATCGATAGCGAAAGTGCTACTCCAAGTACAATCACAATCTCGGCTCCAAAGCTGACTGTTGACCGTACTGTAGCTCAAGGCGACATCGTTGCTAAGCTGAAAGGTAGCGCAGTTTCTTACACTGCTTACAAAGGCGCAACTGACAACACTCAAAACTGGAAAGACAACAACACTGCAGCTGCTGAAGTAGCAATCGCAACTGTTGGAACTCCAGCTCCAGGTGCTACTAAAACTAAAGCTGTCTTCACACTGGGAAGCACTTCCTACACTGTGAACGGCGAAAGTAAAACTTCTGATGTAGCTGCTTATGCTGAAAACGGACGCACTTACTTGCCAGTACGTTATGCAGCTGAAGCTTTGGGTGTATCCCCACAAAACATCCTGTTTGACAAAGCAACTTCCACAGTTACCCTGATTAAAGGTGACCGCGTTGCTCAAATCAAACTGAACACTAACCTGTTGACTGTTAACGGTTCTGTGATTCGTATGGACGTTAAAGCTGTAACTAACAAAAACCGTACTGTACTGCCTATCTTCTGGGTGAGCAGAGCGCTGGATGCATCCATCAACTATGATGCAACTGCTAAAACAGTAACTGTTGAAAACAACAACTAATTTAAGAGCAACTCTTTTGAGTTAACTGAATTAGATTAGAAGAGGGTTCCTTTTGGAGCCCTTTTCTTTTATTAGTCTTATTGACAAAGGAGAGAAATTATGAAACGTTTTGGAGTGGCAGTACTGTCCACATTGGTTCTTTCTTCTGCGTTCGCCAGTCTTGCAGGAGCTCAACCAGATGATATAAAGGTTATTATTAACGGTGTAACTCAGCAATATACCCAGTCCCCAGTTGTTAGTCAAAATACAACCTTGGTGCCTCTGCGTGGTGTTTTTGAAAGCTTGGGTGCGAAAGTCGATTGGGACAGCAAAGCTAAAAAAGTGACAGCATCTAAAAATAACGATACGTTAACTTTAAATGTTGGTTCTAAACTTGCTTATAAAAATAGTAATCCTGTACAGCTCGATGCAGCAACTCAAATTCAAAAGGGTCAAGTACTCGTTCCATTACGTTTTGTGAGCCAATCATTAGGCGCCAAAGTAAATTGGGATCAAAGTACACGTACAATTACTATTTCAAACCAAGCAGATGGAAGTACAACTGGCGAAGCCAATAGCTTGTCCAGTAAGCCTCTCACAGCTCCTGTGACAAATGTTACCTATGATACCTACTATAATGATTCGTTGGCCTATGATGATGCCGTTAAACTGGCTATAGCTGATAGCACTACAGTTAAAACAGCAGCAACGAATATCGATCAAGCAGGCAAAATCATGAAAGAAGCAGGCAAGAATATTGACTTTGTTCCAGCAGAAGCAGGTGATGAAGGTCAAGATAAGGCTTTCAAAGGTTATGCCCAAACGAACCTTAATTATGAGGCTGCTAAAAAGAACTTGGATATGACCAAAGAAGGCATTGAGTACAATGTGAAGGATCTTTACAATAAGCTTCTTCAAAAGCAGAATGCCGTTAAACTGGCTGCATTGAATATTGAAGATGCTGAGCGAAAGCTGAAAGTTGCACAAATTAAAAGAGATAACCAAATGTCGAGTGATTATGAGGTTACGCAGGCAACTAATCAGTTGACTCAAAATCAAGCTGCTTTAGAGAAGGCAAAAAAAGATCTAGATAGTGCATATGTATCTTTGAACCAAGTGATTGGTTACAAACCAGAGCAACGTTATGAATTAAAGGATAAACCTGTATATTCTGAGTTTAAAGATAATGTGGAAACTAAAGTAAGCCAAGTACTTACCAGCAGCACGGCTATTTGGCTGAGTGAGCAAAAAGTGGATTTGGCTGAATTGAGCTTGAAGCTCTACAATTTTAGTACGCCAGGTAACACACCTTACGAAGCCGAACAGCTTAATGTTGAGAAAGCTCAGTATGCAACAGAGGGTACAAAGAGACAACTCGAAGAAGCAGTAAGAACAATCTACAACAACATCAAAGCATTGGAAAGCCAATATTCACAGATTCAAGCTGGCTTGGTGAGTGCTAGAAGTGCGGCTGATATGGCTAAGAAGCAATTTGATGTTGGGCTGGCTACAGAGCTTCAGGTTTATGAAGCTAATTTGAAAGTCACTACTGCTGAGCAACAGGCCGAAGATATAGTTACAAATATTGATACTTTGAAGTTGGCTTTTGATAAGCCTTGGGCTATGCAGGGTTCTTCTGGAGCTAGCGCACAATAATTAAAACTTAACTATACTTGCTATAACCTGCTGTAGGAGGACTTCATGAAATCACGCTATAAAGTATCGTTGGCTGCTGTTTTACTTGGAGGGGGAATTGTTGCTGGTTCCTTAATGAACAATTCAGTTAATGGTGCCTCCAGTTCTGGACAACCTGGTACAGCTGATGATCCAGTCGTAACCAAAAGCTATGTTGACCAAAAAATTGCTCAGGCAATTAAAGGTGGAACACCAGCAAGTAATACGAGTAGTAAAACGACTAGTTCGACTACTCCAACAACAAACGCTACTTCTAACACAACAGCGTCAGGAGCTTCTGGTGCAGGAAAAACTTCCACACCTGAGCAGACAGAGGCTTTAAAGGTAGTTGATGTAAATCCTGGTAAAAAACTGATTGCCAAAGCAGGGTCAGAGTTTATTTTACGTAATGGTTATGCCGTTGTGTATAGTATGGATGCCAGTGGTGCTATTGATATTACTTCTGGAACGGAAATTGTTCATAATCAGGCTGTCGAGAAAAATCATTTATTATCGTTTCCTAGAGAAGGAAGAGGTATTCAAGTAAAAGAAGGTCAGAAGTTTGGTCTGGTCGTTATGGTACGAGGCGGTTATACTGTTCAGTAAACTGTTTTGTATATAAGTTGCTTTCGGTGGCTCTTTTTCTTAAATACTGCTTGGGATAGCAAATTGTTCTTGGCTAAGTTGAACCTAATCGCTGCACACTACCCCCATGAAAGACAATACTTTTAGTGGAGGGTGTATACGATGGCATCAAGAGGTCAAAGACGATTAATTCCTGAAAGCCGTGCCAGGTTAGATGATTTGAAGTATGAGATCGCGGCTGAATTTGGGCTGCCTGTTTATAATCCCCAATATACACATATACAACCTAAGGCTGACAGTGAATTTGCTGCAGAATTGGGGGAGTTTGCGGGGAGCGAAAATGTAGCATGGCGTGATTTAACTTCAAGACAGAACGGTTCAGTTGGTGGTGAAATTACTAAGCGATTGATACAATCTGCTGAACGTAGCTTATCTGAATATGGTACATTGTAAATTGCAATAATTTTTACAGTTTTTGATTATATAGTAGCGTATAAACTGGGGTTATTTACATGTGAATCGAAAATGGTTTGCATGTAAACTTACCTCAATTTCGAAAGTTGTAATTGGGCTGTATGAATTGACACCTTGTTTTAAATAGGATATCATGGCATTTGAGGCTTGTACGCAACCTTTTCCTACCGGAAAAGGTTCATTTTTTATTAATCAGGTGTAACAAGATATCTCCCGCCATTTGTTGGCTTGAAGGTATCTGAATAATACCATTGCCATGTCAGGATTTTTTTATAAATCCTCATGTATTTTAATTGTGGGAGGTTGAAATTCATGTCTGTAAAAGGCCGTCATTTGTTCACGTCCGAGTCTGTAACAGAAGGCCATCCGGATAAAATCTGTGATCAGATATCCGATGCTGTATTGGACGCCTTTCTGGCTAATGACCCTAATGCACGGGTAGCATGTGAAGTATCGGTAGCTACTGGTCTCGTTCTTGTCATTGGTGAAATCAGCTCCAAATCGGAATACGTGGATATTCCATCCATTGTACGTAATACGATTAAGGAAATTGGCTATACACGTGCGAAATACGGTTTCGACTATAATACTTGCGCTGTATTGACTTCTTTGAATGAACAGTCGCCGGACATTGCTCAAGGGGTTAATGCTGCCTTGGAAAGCCGTGATCCTGCTGAAGTAGATAAAGAAACGGAAAACATTGGGGCTGGGGATCAAGGCTTGATGTTTGGTTTTGCTACGAACGAGACACCTGAGTTGATGCCTTTGCCTATCGCTATGTCTCACCGTATTGCACGACGCTTGTCTGAAGTACGTAAGGATGGAACACTGAATTACCTTCGTCCAGACGGTAAAACCCAGGTAACGGTAGAGTATGAAAATGGTAAACCTGTTCGTATTGATGCTATTGTGGTTTCTACGCAGCATGCAGAGGATACTACTTTGGAGCAAATTCAAGCAGACATCAAAGAAAAGGTTATTTTGCCAATTGTCCCTGCCGAATTATTGGATGAGCAAACCAAGTATTACATTAATCCGACAGGACGCTTTGTTATCGGTGGCCCTCAAGGAGATGCAGGTCTGACAGGCCGTAAAATTATTGTGGATACGTATGGTGGTTATGCACGTCATGGCGGGGGAGCATTCTCCGGTAAAGATCCGACCAAAGTGGACCGTTCCGCTGCTTACGCTGCTCGTTATGTAGCGAAAAACCTCGTAGCAGCAGGATTGGCAGACAAAGTGGAAATTCAGCTTGCTTATGCCATCGGTGTAGCTACGCCTGTTTCGATTAACGTCGATACATACGGTACGGGTAAAGTGAGTGATGAGAAGCTGGTTGAATTGATCCGAAATAACTTTGATCTGCGCCCAACAGGCATTATTCGCATGTTGGATCTGCGTCGTCCAATTTATAAGCAAACTGCTGCCTACGGTCACTTTGGCCGTACAGATTTGGATGTACCATGGGAGAGCGTAGATAAAGCTGAAATTCTAAAAGAACAAGCGGGGCTGTAACTCCTCGTATGTTATCAAAATAAAAGTAATAACCCAAAAAGACTGTTTCATGCTTTGCATGAACAGTCTTTTTTTGATGTGTTTCACTGTTAAGTATGAATTTGCTCGGATGTACCGAATGCTGAGTGACTACTCGGATACCGGTGCATGGTCCAATAAATTTTTAAGTAAACGACAAACCTTTTGCAGTTCCTTGTACTGCTCCAAATACGCAAAAAGGGCTTTCAGGAGACCTTTCTGAGGGTTCGATTTCAGAGCCTCTTCCTTTAAATGAGCGTAGATTTGCTGACACTCCTGTTTCTCCTCTGAACTCCACGAAGACAGCAGTATACTGTCTTCCAAGGAGTGGAGAAGGCTGTTAATTTGACGGCCTTGGTCAAAGGGATTACTTAGAGCACTTTCAGGCAACCAGCCTTGCTTGCTCCAGAACAAATGTGGAGCTGAATCAGCATTGTTCAGGCTGGTTGCCAAGGAACTGGATAAGAAGATGATAAACTGCGTTAGATGTTCAATCGTTTCATCATTCATCCGATCGGCAAAGAAGCGAATATATTCAAACACAATGCTTTTAAGTACAAAGGTCATATCCCATGCATGATCTTCAATGCTCGGTCCAAAAATATCAATCAGACAGTCGCGAACCCATTTGTACAATTTGTATTCATGATTCTCGAACGCGTAATTGAGATGTTCATTCTGAAAAATAAGCATGGAAGGCTCAGGAAGATCCATCATGAGATACACTTTGTTTTCAACGAGATTTTTCAAGTAAAGTACAATAAAACCATGTAGTTTATCGTGCTTAGAAAGATCAGGTTTACTGTAGAGAGCCCGGATGTCTTGTTCAATGTTATTTTCCAGAATGATACACATTTCTAGAGGGAGTTCTTCTTTTCCTTGAAAATATTTATAGAAGGATGCCTTCGCCATCCCACTTTCTTTGGCGATTTCTTCAACAGATGTTGAATAATAGCCTTTTCTGGAGAACAGCCGAATGGCCGCCTGTAAAATATCATTTTTTTTACTTTCCATACATACTTCCCCCTAGGGACCGACCAACTCGGCAGCATAAGAATTCACTTCATACCTCACAAAGGTTGGTCACGTGTGATAACTGTGTGCTGCTGTCTTTTGAGTTGACGGCGCATCTTGTACTTGGCCATGATCATATACAAGGACGGCACGACAAACAAGGTTAACAAGGTCGAGAATAACAAACCGAAAATGACGGTAAAAGCCAGTGGCTTAAAGAGCAGGCTTCCCAATAGTGCTAACGGAATCATACCTACAATAGCTGCCAAAGATGTCAATAAAATCGGTCTGAAGCGAGCGGCGGCTGCCTGTATTACGGCTTCCTTTAATTCCATTCCTTCATGGCGTGCATCCTCGATAAATTCAATTAACACAATCCCATTCCGCACAACAATGCCCGCGAGAGCAATAATTCCCATGATGCTCATAAAACCGATAGGCATACCGGTCAAGAAGATACCAATAATCCCGCCGGCTGCTGCCAGATACACGGTCGTCATAATAATAATAGGAATGGAGAGGGAATAAAATTGCATGGTAATCAAGAGTAAAATGAGCAAGACTACAACGATCGCTAGCTGTCCTAAGTCCTTGAATATGGTCGATTGGTCAGAGGTTTCTCCACCAACCTCCCATTTGTAGCCTTCTGGGAACTTCATTTGCGCCAGCTTACTTTCAACGTCAACCATCGCTTCGCTTGCAGTTCGTCCGTTCAAGTCGGCTTCCACCGTAATCGTCCGCTCCATATTGTAATGCTTGATTTGCTGAATAGCAAATGAAGGCTTAATCTGGACGAGCTGGTTTAATGGTATTTGCTTACCAGCTGTATTAACTACACTTAATTGTTGGAAAAGCTTACTTGGCTCCTCGTCACTGTGATTCAAATACATTTTAATATCAACCAGACTGTTTCCAGTATCAAATTGGCTGACTTGAGCTCCTTCTTTTAATAGAAGCAGGGTGCGAGTCAAATCTGTGTAGCTTACCAGGTACTGATCCATCGCTTGTTTGTTGACCTCAAGCTCCAATGCATATCGTTCAATTCCTATATCATCCACGATACCTGTTGTGCCTTCTACTGTCGCGATCTGCTCCTTTGCCTTCTGGGCAAGGGTTTGCAGTTCATTCAGATCCTGACCTGAGATACGAATAGAAACGGGCTTACCCACTGGAATCCCGAGACGAGGAACAAACATCGTAACTGTAACTCCAGGGTAGGATTTCTTAACATGTTGTTCCCAAGCATCAACTGTCGTATTGAGATCGAATACGTTTTCTTTGCCGACGACAGCAATCTGCCCCACCGTTTCGTTATAACTAATATTTCCACCCATACTATTAATGTCACTGAACAGTTGTGGGGCAGTTCCTCCAGCGCTGTAGACGACCTTGGAAGTTTCAGGTTGCTTTTTCACCCAGCCTGCAAGGTCTTTAACGACCTGGTCGGTTTCCGCAATTGAAGTGCCTACAGGCATTTTTACATTTAGTGCAACATGAGGATCTTCCGACTCAGGAAAAAGTTCAACTGAGGTAAAGGGAACTAATCCATAGGCGGCTGTTCCAAGCATGAGTCCGACCATGGCTGTCAGCAAGGGACGCTGAATGACCTTAGGCATCAGTTTTTGTGAATAGAGCTTATTTAAAGAATGAATCTGCTGGCCGAGCAAGCCTGCTGGTTTAGACTTACCCTGAGGGTGACGAGCCTGTCTGCGCTTCTCATACCATTCTCGAAAAATAGGGATGATGGTGAGCGACATAATCATAGAGGCAAGCATGGTCAGGGAGACAATAGCAGGAATGGGTTTAATAAAGGCACCTACATTTCCAGGAAGAAACAACAATGGCGCGAAAGCTGAGATGGTGGCCAGAGTTGCAACCAAAATAGAAAGCATGACCTCTTTGGTACCTTTTACAGCTGCGACTGAGGGTGATTCTCCTAATTCCGTAAGTCTACGCTCAATATTATCATTTACAACTACGGCATCATCCACGAGTATGCCGAGTACGATGATCAGACCGACAACGGAAATCTGATTTAGAGTGATGCCGAACATAGGCAAAAAGATAATGGCAATCGAAACCGAAATAGGAATGGCCAGTGCAACAAATGCAGAGGTGAGCAAATTCAGCCCCAACATACAAACGAGAATAACGGCCGCAATCGCAAGAATCGTTTCACGCTTTAAGTCGTCAAAGATATGGCTTACCTGATCCTTTTGTGCAAAAAGAGTTTGAAAGTGAACATCTGCGGGGAGTGTTTTCTCCAGCTCTTTGAGCTTGGTATTGACCTTTTCACTCATAGAAGGGATGTCTGTGCCTGTTTCTGCTCCAATACTTAGCGTAATGGCCGGTTTACCCTCTACATAGGCAAAGTATTCTGTATTAGGATGTGCCAGCTCCGTTGTGCCGACATCTCTCAAATATACAGGATTACCTTCTTTGGTGCGTGTCAAAAGGACCTGATTCAATTCATCAGCTTTTTCGGACTCGCGAACAATGAGTTGATAGGTACGTCCGTTGTATTCAATATTACCGGTAGGAACTCGATCAATTTGAGACTGGATCGCTTGAGCTACTTGTCCCCATGACAGCTGATATTGCTGAAGCTTCTGATTGTCAATATGGACACGTACTTCTTGATCAGGGAGACCATTGAATTTGACGCTAGATACGCCAGAAATGGTATTAAGCTGATCTTTCCAAGTTGTTGTTAAATCATTTAGTTTATACAGTGGTGCGGAAGAGTCAGCTGTTAGGGCATAGGAGCCAATAAAAGAGCTGGTTAGTTTGTCATTTACAACAGGCACTTCAGCGCCTTGAGGAAGATCAGCTTGTGCATCTTGCACTTTTTTACGCATATCATCCCAAACCGTTTGAGGATCAACTCCGTTTTTGGATTCGATTAAAATTGAGGAGAATCCGTTACCAGAAGTCGAACTAATCGTTTTAACACCTTCCACTTCCTTAATGCGTTTCTCCAGCTCTTTAGTTACGGTTTGTTCTACTTTTTGTGGTGAAGCACCGGGGTAGACTGTTGTTACCATAGCATTCTGTATGGTGACATCCGGCATTTCCTGCTGTGGTAACTGGAAAAAGCCGAAGATTCCGACCAAAATCAGCATGACAAAAAACAGCAATGTAATTTTTCGTTTTTTTACGATGTACTCAATCATGGGCGTCCGCCTTCCTCCGACTGAATCGCATTTCCATCAAACAGGTTTTCTGCCCCTTTAACGATAATACGTTCGCCTTCACGAAGTCCCGATACGATTTGCAACTGATTATCTACAACCTGATTACCAAGCTCCACAGGGGTTTTAACAGCTTTTCCTTGAATGTCTTTGAAAATAAAAGACTTGCTTCCCGTGTTAATGACTGCTTCGGCAGGAACGAGAATCCCATTCTTGTCGGTCACCTGTTGAGCAGCTTTAATGACCTGACCGGGTAACCAGTCTCGCTGTGGATTGTTTATAACAATTTCTACGTTAACCCTTCCTGTATCGGTGCTGGTTGAAGGATAGACGTTAGACACCGTACCTTGACGAGTTTCTTCATAGAGCGCCAATTCTACTTGTTGACCCTTTTTCCAATCCTTAATTTCACTGTCTGGTACAGGAAGCAGTACTTTGAGACGGTCGATGGAGCCTATGCGATAGACGGCTTGCCCTGACGCGACCAAATCACCTGTATTCACGATTTTGTCTAAGATTACGCCGTTCACGGGAGAGGTTAAACGGGTGCGTGATAGTGCTAGCTCTGCCTGACCCTTGGCGATAAGGGCTTTTTCGTAGTTGGCATGGGCTTGTTTTTGGGAAGCCGCAGCCTGTTCACTGGCCGCAAGGGCTTTGCTTTTACCTGCAAGCGCATCTTGAAAGGAAGCTTGGGCGGATTGATGATCTTCGGCTGTGGCCCCTTCCAGCAAAAGGGACAGGGATTCCTTGGCTTGTTCCAGGTCTTTCAGGGCTGCGGTAGCATTCAGGCGAGCATTCTCGTTATCTGACGCGGTGGCTGCGCCCGCCTCAAACAGCTTTTGTGTACGCTCGCTATCTGTCTTGGCCTTGATATAGGCGCTTTGCGCCTTATCTACAGTAGCTTGCGCTTGTTGTTTCTCTTGAGCACGTGCGCCTTTATTGACCTTGTTAACATTCGCGCGAGCTCCTGTAATGCCTGCATCGGCGGATTGAATCGCGGAGGTAGCAGCCTGTAAATTAGCCTGTGCGTTATCAATACCAGCCTGTGCTTCCAAGATGGAGGCTGTCGCCTGTGCCACCTGAAGTTTGTAGTCAGCGTCATCCAGACTAGCAATAACGGCGCCCTTCTGTACAGCAGTACCGACAGTGAGATATGCACTGGCTACAGTGCCTCCATTTTGGAAAGCCAGTGTGTTCTCCTCATAAGCCTGAAGAGTGCCTGACAAGTTATAGACGGTATGAAGGGGTGTGGATTTGACGATTGCAGTGCGCACAACGGTTGGCTGTGCTGATGAACCTAGAGCGGCATCTTTTTTTTCTGTAGAACATCCGGTGAGTGCGATGCTCAGGGATAAAGTGAATATGATGATGGCCCGTTGTTTATTCATGATTATCAATCCTTCCGATAGGGTCATAATTGGAGTTGTGAACTAATCAGTATTATTTGAACTAATAAGTTCAAATGTATTATAGTGCGCCGATATTGCATTCGTCAATTCATCGTTTTAGATTTTATGAATTAGTTGACGGGATTTTCGTAACTTTTGCCTATATAATAAGTCTATTAACATAAGAGGATTTTTTTGTTTATTGATAGAGTACACGCGCGGAACAAAACCGTTTGAATACATTGAAGATGGGAGCTATTATCCAAATGTTTTTAAGTAATAAGAAACAGAGTGAAGTGAAAGTTAATGGCAGAGGAATCGCTAAAAGATGGGCCGTGTTAACACTGGCAGGGGTATTATGGGTCGGTCCGGTTGCTGGAACTGGGGCTCTAATCCCCTTGAATGGTTGGATGTCTGCTCCAATCGCAAGTGCAGCCTCTGGTTCAACTGTAAAATTGGGCGAAGAGATCATTACTTCGGGTGCAACATTATTGAAATATCGTTTTAAAGGTTCCAAAGGAACAGCGCTGGCTGATATCATTCGAGTGGACTTGCAAAATCCGTACGTTAAGCTGGATGTCATGACGGGGAAGAATGGACAGTTTACGACCCGTCAGAGCACAGGTGGCATGGCAAAAGAGACCGGGGCGGTTGCTGGTGTAAACGGGGATTATTTTAATACCTCCAGCGAGGGAGCGCCGATCGGTGGACAAGTATCCAAGGGTGTGTTGATGTCTACTCCGTCTGATTTAACGGGTATGTATGCCTTTGCTGTAACCAAGGATGGTTCTCCCATGGTGGAGCAGTTTACTTTTGAAGGTACAGTAAAAGCTGGAGATGGGTCGTCCTTCTCTTTGGCAGGGATGAACAAGGCTTCGTATTCGCCTGAGACGAGTGGGGGCGGCTATAGCCACTCTAATGCTATGTATATTTATACATCTGCTTGGAAAGCAATTGAGCGCCCCAAAAACAGTTCGACAACGCCCACCGAGATCTTGGTACAAAATGGTGTGGTTACACAAGTCTCCGACAATGCTACGTTGAATATGACCGTTCCGCAGGATGGCTATATTTTACGTACTCATGGTAAAGCCGCTGATTATGCCAAAGCGCATCTGACCGTGGGACAAACCGTAGAAACGAGCTATCACCTTCGTGTTAAATCGACAGGGAGTGAAGTAGATCCTTCTAACCTTCAAATGATGATTGGTGGACATACCATATTAGTAAATGACGGTCAGAAAACCTCTTTCTCCCGAAGCACAACAAGCATAGGCGGAACGCGTGCGCGTACAGCTCTGGGATATTCTCGTGACAAGCGTTACGCTTATGTCATTGCTGTTGAGAAGAATGGGAACAGCGTTGGTGTATCTCTGAGCGAGCTGCAAACGCTGATGAAAGATATTGGCGTCTGGAAGGGGATGAACCTTGACGGGGGCGGCTCTACCACCATGGTGACACGTGATTTGGGAGATACGACAGCGGGGCTTACGTTCAATACAGAATATGGTACAGAGCAACGTAGTATTGTAAATGGAGTGGGGGTATATACCAATGCTCCTAAAGGAACGCTCAAAGGCTTCACCATCAAGGGCAATAAAACGTTGCTGATTGGTCAGACCGGAAGCTATTCCTTCAAAGGTTATGACAACTACTACAATCCATTCGATACCTCGAAAGTACAAGTGACGTGGAAATCCAGCAATCCGGCTGTTGTGTCAGTGAGCGGCGGCGTTGTAAAGGGAGCCAAACCGGGAACTGCTACTTTAACGGCATCTAGTGGCTCAGCCAGCGCTACAACAAAGGTCACGGTGCTTGGAGCAGATGAAATTTCATCACTTACCGCAGGCACTGGAACTGGCTCGCTTACCGCTGGAGCTAAAATCGCTGTACCGGTAACGGCAAAGACAAAAGATGGACAGAGTGTCAGCATTACGTCAGATGCGCTCAAATGGGAGTTCATCGGCTTTAAGGGCAGTGTCAAGGACAATCAGCTTACAGTAAATACGGTGGATGCAGGCGTGAAAACGGGCTATGCCATCGGTCGCTATGATGGTTTCAGCGCTGTCGTCTTCCTGTCTGCTGGCGGAGCAAGTACAAACAACTGGGAGAACTTCGAAAATGTTTCGTATCCGGTTGATTTTACTTCGAATGTGGAAGGTGTTACTGGCACAGCGGCTGTTGTACAAGGAGATGGCGACCATGCCAATTCCAAAGTGCTAGAGCTGAACTACGATATGACGAACGGCAGTGGTAAAATGTATGCTTACGCTCAATTGAACGGCACATCCGGGAAAACGCTTGAACAGGCGGCTACTTCCATCTCGATTGATGTCAGAGGGGATAAGAGTCTGAACTGGCTGCGCGCAGAGCTAGAGGATGCTCAAGGCAAAACAGCATATATTGATCTCGCTAAAGTGATCGACTGGAACGGCTGGAAAACCATTAACGCAGATATGAGCGGTTTGAATATTTCGTATCCGGCGAAGCTGAAGCGTCTTTATGTGGTCAATGTGGCAGAGGGTCAGGACGAGCGCGCTAAAACAGGCAATGTTGCTTTTGATAATATTTCTTTTAATACACCGGGAACGGTCGGTACAGAAGGACTCAAAAAAGGAACAGCTCAAATGACGATCGGGCAAAAATCAATGACGGTGAACGGAACGCCGACCACGATTGATGCCGCTCCGATGACTCGCGATGGTTCAACGTATGTTCCGATCAAGTATGTACTGGACGCATTTGGCGGACAAGCCAAATGGAATGCGGGCGATCAGCGGATCACCATTATGCGTGGCGGTGTGCTGATGGATTTGACCGTAGGGAAAAAAGAAGTTGTTCTGAACGGGAAACGTCAAAGCACTGATGTTGCACCCATAGTGCTAGGAGGCAGGACTTTAGTCCCATTAAGACTCGTGTCTGAGCAGTTAGGAATGACTGTAAAATGGGAACAAGAAACGAAGACCATCACCCTCCAGTCATGATATGGTATGATATATACTTGAAATGCTAGGATTGGAGTAGAACATTTGTGGACTTTCAAGCCGATATCATAGACCGAGTCATTAAAAATGCCATCCAGGTGATGGAGAACAGCAAATATCAGATGTTCGAAATATTGGACACGGCCCGGACCGAGCTGGTCACGTTAAATCAGGAGCTCCAGAGCGTCTTGAAGGAAACAGCAGAAACGATCGAAAAGGTGGACCAGCTGGAAATGAACTATCGGCGGTCCCGCATTCGGTTGACTGAGGTCAGCCGTGACTTCGTTCGCTATTCGGAAGAGGATATCAAGCAGGCTTATGAGAAGGCGACACAGCTTCAACTCGATGTGATGATTTTCCGCGAGAAGGAAATGTATCTCAAAGCCAGAAGAGATGATCTTCAAAAGCGGGCCAAAAGTGTCGAGGCTTCTGTCGAGCGCGCTGAAACTATCGGTTCGCAGATGGGGGTCGTGCTGGAATATTTGTCGGGCGAATTGGGACAAGTGACGCGGATCATCGAATCGGCCAAAAATCGGCAGTTTATTGGTCTGAAAATTATTTTGGCTCAGGAAGAGGAGCGCAAACGTATATCCCGTGAAATTCACGATGGACCTGCGCAGCTCCTTGCACATCTAGTGCTTAGGACGGAAATTGTGGAAAGAATGATCGCCAAGCAGGAATTTAAGATGGTTCAGGACGAAATAGTAGACTTGAAGAAACAGGTTCGCTCCAGTCTTGAGGAAATGCGAAAGGTCATTTTCAATTTGCGTCCTATGGCCCTGGATGACCTGGGACTTATTCCGACGCTCCGGAAATATGTGCAGGATTTTGAAGAAAAAACGAAAATTAGATCGCTTTTTGAAACAAGGGGCAAGGAACACCGTCTCTCTTCCGCGATGGAAGCAGCCATTTACCGTCTAATCCAGGAAGCTTTGACCAACGCTGCCAAGCATGCTTATCCTACCTATGTGCTTGTTGAGATTACCTATCAGGCGCAGCTTGTAAAAATCGTGGTGCAGGATAATGGTTTGGGCTTTAAGCCAGAGCTTTTCCAGCAAAAAAGCAAAGATCATGGGCATTTTGGTCTGATTGGTATGCGGGAAAGGGTTGAACTGCTCGAGGGGAGAATGGAGATCGAATCAGCTGAGAATCAAGGCACCAAGATAGTGATTCATATCCCAACCAACGTGGAAAAGGGAAAGGAGTAACAACATGGAAAATCAGGAAATTAGCAATGCACCCATTAAAGTTCTCTTAGCGGACGATCATCAGTTGTTCCGTGAAGGACTTAAACGTATTTTGAATATGGAGGACGACATTGAGGTCATCGGAGAATGTGGCGATGGTATTCAAGTGTTGGAATTCTGTAACGTAGAGAAACCAGATATTGTTCTGATGGACATTAATATGCCAATTGAAAATGGTGTAGAGGCAACCGAAAAACTGCGTGAGATGTTCCCGGATGTCAAAGTTATCATTTTATCCATTCATGATGATGAAAGCTATGTATTTGAGACGTTGCGCAAGGGAGCCAATGGTTATCTGTTAAAAGATATGGAGGCCGAGTCCCTCATTAATGCAATTCGTTCGGTTCATGAAGGATATGCGTTTATCCATCCGAAGGTAACGGGTAAGCTCATTCAGCAGCTTCGCCGGATGACCTACCTGAATGAAACAGGGGCTATGGCTGAAGGTCATACGAAGGAAGCCGGCGTGAAGTTTGTCGCAGGTGAAAATAATCCATTGACCCGCCGTGAAGCTGAAGTGCTGCGTCTGATGGCTGAAGGTAAGAGCAACAAGATGATCGGTGAATATTTATTCATTAGTGAGAAAACGGTCAAAAACCATGTCAGCAGCATTCTGCAAAAAATGGAGGTTGATGACCGTACACAAGCAGTTATTAACTCAATCAAATATGGATGGGTTACGCTGTAAAGTGTAGTTTTCCATGCATTAGACGATGCAGCTGCTAATAGATATGAATGCTGTACCGCCTTTCTTTTGGAGCGATATGTCCGCTCATACGGAAACCCAGTACATAACCGTGACACCTCTTCCTGTTATACGGCATATATTGTCGCTATAGGAGGAGGTGGAACCCTCGTGACGGCTCACTTGGTTTGGATATTGCTTATATACGGTGTGGGAGCCGCAGTCGTTCATCTTATGTATATACGACAGGCGGTTCAGGCTTATCACAATGGTGAAGATTCACGCGCAATATCTCCGGGTCATCGTGCGACTCGCTATATTGTGATTACGTCCAATGACGGAGATCGTGTGGAATGGGTGATGCGTTCGCTGAACATACTTGCCTGGCTACACCGGAGGCCGCTACATGTGACAGTACTGGATGATGAATCTATGGACGATACGCTACCGATTCTGACACGGTTAGTGCGCTATAGTCATATGGATGTTTCAGTCATTTCAAGTCGTTTTTCACCGGGGAACCCGGTCTTACCGAAGTCAGGCGGTGAAAAGCAGGTTGTTATTGATCTTAGAACGGTCAAGTCGTTGGCGGACGCCCCACTTGTTCCTTAGCGACAGGGGATTGTGGACATCGTGGTCAAAATCGGATATAAATGTTTATAAACAGTTGCATAGGCAAGACGACAGGGATCTCATTGAGATCTACTTGATGTGAAGCACACTTCAGGCTATTAGCCATAGGAGTGTGCTTTTTTGCTGTTCTCTGGGGTGACAAGAACCGCAAAAATCATGAATGGGAGGAGAAGGGGAAGGTGAAAATTGCAGTATATGCAGTGAAGTATAAAGGGAATTGGACTCTCCGATTATCTGTGGATATTCGAGTAGATATGACATGGTGGATGAATCAAGATGAGGGACAAGAGAATGTTGTCGAAAAATGGGTGTTATTAGGAGATGAGCTTCCCTTGTCCTGGGGGACAAAGCTGTGCGAAACATTTAAGGAATTAGCAAATATGGAGCGATGGGGAAAATGGCAGTGGTGGGCTTATATTCTCGCACAGCTAAAAAGTGAACTGGCTCCTGAGCCTTTCAACGGAGAACGGATTTTATCTGGAGGAGTAGAAAATATATGCATTTGGGATGGTGGACAAGGGTGGACTTCTCGCACAGAAAGTAGGAATGAGGGACGAGAAACAAACGGAGGTTTACGTTCTATTCAAAAAAGGAGCCTCGTCACGGGAATTGATGGATTGGATAGGGAGTGTTTAACACGACAAGCGAATGAGCTGGTTAATTTGTTGTCAGGACGCCAGTTACTCGTTCCGGAAGCCGAAGCGCTACTGGCAGAGGCAGCGTCAGGTTTGGAGCGTACTTGGCGATCCGCTGCACAGCTTGCATATCTGCAAGGCCGACTCAGCTTTGCTGCTGGCCTCGCTCCAGCACCACGTACGCGATGGTCTGCCGCGCGTACGAATGAACTCCGCTGCAACCGTTGTGGCAGCGGGATAGTGCACCGCACGAGCTGTGCGTCGTGCGGACGTAAGGCGTGCGCTTACTGCGAGACATGTCTCGCACTCGGGCGCAGCCGTGAATGCTCGCTGCTGCTGCGCGGTGCAGCGAAACCCGCCCTGCCGCACACAGCAGGCACAGCCCCGGTGACGGAACTCGACCGCTGGGGGCTGAGCCCTGCACAGCGTGCCGCCGCGGAAGCGGCGCTGCGCTTTTTGGCCGCACCGCACGGCGAAGTGCGGGGACGTTTTCGCCCGGAAGGCCGTGGGCTCCGGGCGTTGTTCCGGCGCGATAGGATTGCGTGCGGGAAATCAGATGCTGCCTCTTCGCAGGGCAGCAACTTTGCCCGTAGCAGGCATTCTTCGCCAAAACCTGGCGAAGGTGCAAGATATAGCGCTGATCGGCAGGTGCCCAGTACTACGGTAGAACGTTTTCTGCTCTGGGCCGTAACGGGCGCAGGCAAGACGGAAATGATGTTTCCGCTCTTGAAATATGTGCTGGATCACGGAGGAGCGGCGCTTGTGGCAACACCGCGCCGCGATGTGGTACTCGAGTTAGCCCCTCGTTTGGCCATTGCTTTTCCCGATGTGAGCATGGTGACGCTCTATGGGGGGAGCGCAGAACGCTGGCAAAGGGGACAGCTGACACTGGCAACGACACATCAGCTATTGCGTTATCGTCAAGCCTTTGAATTGGTTGTGATTGACGAGATTGACGCGTTCCCTTATCACAATGATCCTATGCTTGCCTTTGCTGCACGAGCAGTATGTAAGCCGAAGGGAAAGTTTATCTATTTGTCTGCTACACCACCCCATGCTTTGCAGAAAGAGGCTGCACGCGGTCTACTGCCACACGCCAAGGTTCCCGTTCGTTTTCATCGTCATCCCCTACCTGTCCCATTTCGCCTGGGGACTGCTTCAGTGCAACATTGGCTGCAAAAAGGTCGGCTTCCCGCATCCTTTATTCAACGCCTACGCGTATCCATACAACGTGGAGCACAGGTTTTCCTGTTTGTGACACGAATCTCACATATTCAGGGACTTGTGGAGCTGCTGATTAAACAATTGCCTGATGTACCTATTGCTGGAACCTCCTCACAGGATGAAGAAAGAACCGCTAAAGTGCGCTTATTTCGAGCTACTGAAATACGAGTTCTGGTCACAACGACTATTTTGGAGCGAGGGGTGACTGTTCCACGGAGTGATGTGTATGTGTTAGACGCGGACAGCAGTCTTTTTGATGAAGCCTCTCTTGTCCAAATGGCTGGTCGCGCGGGAAGGTCCAAGGATGATCCATGTGGAGGTGTTATTTTTACATCGCCCCAATGGACTCGAGGCCAAAAGAGAGCGATTAGACAAATTAAACGAATGAATGCACTGGCTCGGAAAAAAGGATACCTGAAGGAGTTGAAGCACTAAATGTATTAAATAAAAAAAAGTTTTTTTGGAAATGTGAAACCTGAAACAATGTCAGTACGTAAACTACCAAGAAAGGTGCATTCTGGTATGGGGATGATTCCAAGAACCCGTCTATTTTTGAATTGGTTATTCCAACGTCAGTCCCAAACATGTATCGCTTGCGGCACTTTCACAGGACATTTTTCTGAATTCTCTGGGATTTGTACTTCTTGTTCGCTTCAAATTCCTTGGGTTTACGATATTCGTTGTGTTCATTGTGGACGTCCGACGTCTTGCCCGGATTGCGTAAGGCTTGACCGATTAGTACGTTACTATGTGTGCAATCGGAGTGCAACCAGCTATACACCGATGATGAGAGAATGGATTGGACAGTTCAAATATCGCGGGAATGAAAAGTATGGTTCCCTGCTAGGTGAGATCATGAATCGAGCCTATCAGGCGATGAGGTATGAGTTTGCAAGTCATAAACATTCTCGTTTCAAGCGATCTTTGTGGAGTGTAGATGTAGTGACCTGTGTCCCGGTAAGTGAGAAGAGGCTTACAGAGCGAGGCTTCAATCAGGCTCAGATCTTGGCAGAAGAGATTGCTAGGCGGAATAAGCTCCCCTTCCTATCTTTACTTGCTCGTCCACAAGATACAGGCAAACAAAGCTTTAAATCCAAAAAGGAACGCATAAACACCATGAATAATGCGTTTTCTGTCCATCCCAATATGACAAATTTGCTGAATTCTTTTATTTTAAAAGCTGAATCTCAATGTGTTACGGAGAACAAGCTTTCCGTTACCGTTTTGCTTGTAGATGATATTTATACAACGGGGAGCACATTACAGGCGTGTGCACGTGTTTTGAGAGAAAAGGCATTAGAGCAAGGAATACATTTGGCTATTTTTTGCCTGACCTTAGCAAGATCATAAGTCTAAATCTCTAGTATTTTCCATTAAATTTTGCTTGAAACTATGAAAAAGAGGTTATAAATCTCTTGAAAGAAGGATTAATTGATAGAACAAAAGTCTTTTAAGCCGTACAATCAGCAGGATTTGACAACGAGCTAGAGAGAGGTATATAATAAAAATATAGAGACAAACAAAAAGTAAGGAAGTGAGGGATGAAAACAGAATATTTCAATTTAGAGGTTGATTTTTTTGGAAAAGAGGAGTACAATTTCTATCTGTTGATAGCTAACATGATTGGTAATAAGTGATTAGCTATTGACTAAAGAGCGGACATTGGGAGTGTCTCGCTCAGTAGTAAAGCAGTTAATTAAAATTTAAAGCTAAAAAGAGGAGAGAACAAATCATGAAAAACGTAATGAAAAAAGTAGCAGTATCTAGCATGTTGGCAGTTAGTTTAGGTGCAGTATCTTTGTTGAGTCCACTTGCAACAGGTCAAGTAATGGCGAAATCCAACGCAGATAGCAACAGGGATCATGTTGAAGAACAACTGATCATTAAACAACAAGAAGAAGCTCAAAAAGCACTTGAAGCAAAACTTTTTGGAACTGAAACGACTGAAAATGCAGCAACTACAACACCAGCTCAACCAGCTACTGAGAACAACAATCAAGCAACAACTACAAAACCAGCAACGACTACAACTGAAACACCAGCAACTGTAAATACAATCACAGTAAATGTTCAAGAGGGCGACACACTGGCTTCTATTGCTGAAAAATACGGTGTAACTGTTGAAGAACTGGTTAAAATCAACAACCTGGTTAAAGTAGGCCAAGAACTGCAAGTACCGCAAACAAACACAAATAAATAATTATCATTATAAATGTATAATGAAGTGTGTTTTTTAAACCAAGCGTTTGACTATAGTATACGGGAAGGCCTCTATTAAAACAATGCTTTTTTGAATAATTATTTGTGAAATAGCTTGTTTTTTTGGGCTGCAAATTTCCATTGGTGCATCTAGCTTGATTTCAGATAGGTTATAAGTTGAGATGATGTTAGGTCCATGAGATTTATGAATACCCACACTCCATGTGCGGAGCATTCGTATGGGCGCCGTTCCCCCGGATTTACAGGGCTTTCTTGATGTCATTCGGGGCACAGGTGAACATGAATTCTTCTGAGGATTGTTTCGCCCGGTTTTTCCCTCATCTTGATATTTAATTTCTACATTTACTCATATTCATATATAGCTATTTTAATTGTATAATGAAGCGCTATTCCCGAAAATAACTGGAATGGCGCTTATTTTATTTCTATCTAAAGTATGGAGCAATGTTTGACGATAAATAGACACATGCAATAGGCTGAGCTACTAGCTTTCATGGCTTTCCTTATTTTTATGTCATCGCATATTGATGCATATAGATGTAGAGAAACTTTTACTGATGGATCATTCTCTCTTATGCTTTTAATATGATAACTTATAAGATGTGCAATTGTGTAAAATCTGAAAATCTTTTTTTGAAATATTTGCTAGACGAGGCTCTTCATTATAAGTTAATGTAAGGATAAAAGTAATTAAAGATCGGAAATTGGAAAGGGGCGCTACAGAGGATGAATTTGGATAACTGTCCTCGCTGTGGAAAGCTGTTTATTAAGAACGTCAGGGGAATCTGTCAGAACTGTATTAAAGAAATTGAATTTGAATACGAACGCTGTGTCAAACATATACGTGAAAATAAGGGCATTCATATGCATGAGCTTTCAGAGGCTACTGAGGTATCCGTAAAGCAAATCACGACATTTATACGTGAGGGACGTATTTCCATTGCTAATGCGCCCAATATGACGTATCCTTGCGAGGTATGCGGGATACCGATTCGTGAAGGGCATATGTGCGATTCTTGTCGAACACGTCTGACTAAAGACCTGCATCAGGCTGTACGCGAAAGTAGTAATCAGGATCAAAGTAATAATATGGGCTCAGGTACCTACAGCGCGATTGATAAACTTCGTGGAAAGTAGTACAGGGGAATTAAAAACGCATTCAGCTATTCAAAAAGTTTCAAATACCGCCGATAATCTTTATAGAGCTTATCGGTTTTTTTATTTTTAGCAACCATGCACAAAATAAAGAAGTGAGGCATAATACGAACCATGTTCGACGCTATGTCGTCTGATACATTCTGACCATATCAAATAACTAAGGAAGGTGGAAGTTATGAAAATTAACGAGACCAACCGCATCGGAGCTATTAATCCATATCAGCGAAATATTGAAACAGGACGTCAAGAGGAGCAAAAGAAATCCCGCCGCAAGGACGAGGTTTCGATTTCTCCGGAAGCAATGGAAATGCTGAATCGCAGCAGTGATGCAGACCGCGTTAAGAAAATTCAGGAGCTTAAGCAGCAAGTAGCTTCTGGTACTTATCGTGTTGATGCCGATAAAATTGCAGAGAAGCTGTTACCTTATTTCAAGCAGTCTTCTGAAAGCTAGGTGAAGGAATATGCCTTTAGATCGATTGATTGATGTGCTGGAGCAGCTTAGAGAGGCTCACGAGCAGTTGATTACATTAGGGAATCAAAAAAAAGAAGCACTGATATCAAATAAGGTAGATCAGCTCATTTTAGTCATGAACCAGGAATCGAAGATGTCCAAACTCATCGATGAACTTGAGGAACAACGTATTTCCTCTGCATATAAATTTTTGCAGGGACGCGGAATTAAATCTAAGTTGAACTTAACCATTTCAGAGTTGTCACGTCTTGTGTTCGACCTTCAAGATAAGCAGAGGTTGTTAAGCATTCAAGCACGGCTTTCGGAGACGTTGAACGAACTTAAGCAACTTAATGAGTTAAATCGTCAGCTTATAGAACAGGCGCTCTCTTACATTGATTTTTCCGTAGAGACGATGTCTTATTACGAGGAATTTGAGACAACGTATCACCGCCCAGATGAAAAAAATTCTACTATCCGCTCAGGGTTATTCGACACTCGGGCC
The DNA here is from genome assembly GCF_009827695.1 of Paenibacillus sp. OT2-17. Taxonomy (NCBI): domain Bacteria; kingdom Bacillati; phylum Bacillota; class Bacilli; order Caryophanales; family Paenibacillaceae; genus Paenibacillus; species Paenibacillus sp. OT2-17. Next base: position 65,232 of record NZ_WUDQ01000003.1, read on the forward strand.
TAATTGCAGGAGGAAAATATGACCTCGACATTTCATGGAATAGAAACAGCGAGAAGAAGTTTAAATACCCAAACCGCAGCATTAAATACGACAGGGCACAATATTGCTAACGCTAACACAGCCGGTTATTCAAGGCAAGTTGTTAGTATGAAGGCTTCCGAATCTATGGAGGCGTATGGTTTGAATCGTTCTGTAGTAAGGGGACAACTGGGGACAGGGGTCGAGTTCAGTGCAATTGAGCGGGTACGTCAGACTTTTCTGGATGATCAGTATCGTAATGAAAACTCTTCTCTAGGTGGATGGAGTATCCGCTATGATACTCTGGATAAACTAGAAACGATTATGAACGAACCATCTGACACAGGAATGCGCAAGGTTATGGATAATTTTTGGAATGCTTGGTCGGATTTAAGTCAAGATCCCCAAGATGTAACTAACCGTAAAATCGTAAAAGAAACGACGCTGGCATTGACGGATGCATTGAATCAGGCAAGCAAGCAACTTGATGCGCTAGATTCCGATTTAACCAATAATATTACATTAAAAACAACAGAGATGAATTCTCTATTACAATCTGTAGCCGATTTAAATGGGAACATTACCAAGTTGGAGTCATTGGGAGATAATCCAAATGACTTGAGAGATCAGCGAGATTATGCGATCGATAAATTGTCTAAACTGGCTAATGTGCAGGTTACTCAACTGGATGATGGATATCAAGTAACAGTAGCTGGACAAATAGCTGTAACTGGTAATGTGGTTACACCTTTAACTGCAGATGGTCTTCAGGCAGCTTTCACAGGTGGTGCCTTGACTGGCGGCGAAGTTTACGGGATGGTATTCTCACGTGACAGATATGTTGTGGATTACAAAAACCAGATGAACCAATTGGCCAACACACTGGCCAATGGAAATATTGAAGTTACCCTCCCTAAAGGAACTGTGCTTCCTGAAGGAACAGTATTGAATACGGGGCCGAATAATACAGCGGTTACTTACTCTAATGCTAATAATAACCGGACTTTAACAAGCGATTTGAAAGTTACTGTCCAAGGTATCAATGGACTTCACCAGTTGGGTTATACAATTAGTGGAACAACTCCTACCAAAGGGGACGCTTTTTTTACCTCTAAAGACGGAGTAGCAATTACAGCAGGTAATATTACCCTAAATCCCGACATACAAAATGACCCTAACAAAATTGCAACTTCTTTACGGGTAGAGGGTACGGGAACGACAGATGAAAAGGTAGTGCTTGGGAATAATGCCTTAGCTATGGCTATGGCTAACTTGAAAAATATAAAGTTTGATTTCGGAGCAGCTTTGTCTACTCCAACGTCAGTAGATGACTACTTTAGCTCTATTGCCGGACAGCTTGGGGTTCAGACTCAGGAAGCGGAACGTCAATCGAAGAATGCACAGCTACTGACGGAGCAGGTGGATTTAAGCAGACAGTCTGTTAGTGGAGTATCGTTGGATGAGGAGATGTCCAATCTGATCAAGTTTCAGCATGCTTATAGTGCGGCTTCTCGTTTTATGACGACATTCGATCAATTGCTGGACAAGTTGATTAATAGTACAGGCCGTGTAGGGCTCTAATTCAAATTAGTAGGAGGTAGCGTATGGCGATTCGAGTAACCTCGGGGATGATGAGTATGCAGACGCTCAGTAACCTGAATCGTAATTATAGCAATATGAGTAAAATGGAAAATCAAATCACAACCGGACGCAAGCTCAATAAACCTTCAGATGATCCTGTGGGTGTGACTTATGCCCTTCGTTACAGAGCTGAGCTGGCCTCCAATGAGCAGTATTCCAGCAATGCTGATGCAGCCGTAAGTTGGTTGGATTTTACGGACTCCACTATGCAGCAGGCTGGAGATGTGATGAAAAGGCTAAAAGAGCTAACGGTTCAAGCCTCAAGTGGTACTGTTCCTCAATCTGGATTGGATGCCATTAAGTTAGAGGTAGATCAGCTTAAGGAGCAAATGACCAATATCGGGAATAGCCAAATCCGTGGTAAGTATATTTTTAATGGTCAAAAGTATGATCAAGCTCCTTATGAGCTTACGGGTACAATCACCAGTTATGACCAAGTTGATACAGATCAAGGTAGTGTGAATTATGCAATTGGAGATCAATCCACATTTCAGGTGAATACTTCTGGAAGCGAGTTTTTTGGAGCTTCAATAGATGCGGATAATATTTTTAAAGTTATGGATAACTTGAGTGCAGCTTTGGCAAGTGGAAACCAAACGACAATATCAAGCCAACTTACAAATATTGAATCTCGTTTTACCAAAATGCAATCCAGCCTGTCCGAAGTTGGAGCTCGCACGAATCGTGTGGAGCTTGTGCAATCGCGTCTAGATGATCGTAATTTAAATTTAACAAATTTGCAGTCTAAGACTGAGGATGCAGATATTGCAAGCCTGATGATTCAGGCTACCTCAGCCCAGACTATATATCAAGCTGCTTTAAAATCATCGGCTCAGATCATGCAGCCATCTCTTATGGATTTTATGAGATGATATTTTGTTTTCTTTGACATTTTGAAGCTATGGACGTAGGTCCGTAGCTTTTTTGTTACTATTTTTAGGAGGATGAAGTATGAACCAAAAGCATATAATAGATGAAAAAGAACAGTATAAGGCAGAATCGATTTTTATTTTCCCTAAAGGATTACCCGGTTTCGAGCATTTACGTGAATTTAAGTTACAGGCGCATAACGAGTTGTTTAGTATTTTCAGTGCTGTAGAAGAAGCTGCGATCTCCTTTATAACAATCAACCCTTTTGACTTTGTCCATAATTACGAATTTGAGTTATCTAACGATGCACTTGCAGATATTGATGTAACAGACCGAAATCAGATTGAAATACGTTGTATTGTAACCTGGCACAGTAATAGAGAAAAAATAACAGTCAACTTAATTGCCCCTATCATTTTTAACACGGAAGATCTAAAAGGTAAGCAGATCGTTCTGCAAAGTTCGGAATATACGACCAAACATACATTGTGGCCCAATTTAAAGTCGGAAGAGCAAGGCGGTGAAGCCTGATGCTGGTATTGTCCCGCAAGAAAGGCGAGTCTATCGTTATTCAGAATAATATTGTATTAACGGTGCTTTCCGTTGAAGGAGACAACGTCAAAATTGGAATATCTGCCCCCAAGGATATAGATATTTATCGTAAAGAGATTTTCGACGCAATTCAGGATAATAATCAAAGCGCAGCAATGGATCTTAAAACGCTTCAAACCGCCATATTGGAGATGGGAAAGGAAAGTGATGGCATAGAGTAGCTCGCTGTTAGATTTGATAAAAAAGCTGACCCAACGAGGGTCAGCTTTTTTATATTATTTATTATGGTTGAAACGAAAAATGGATTTTAAAAATGTTCACTCTGCATTATGTTATCTAATTTGGTAAGCGAAATGATAGAGGCTGTTGATGTCGGAGTTGAGCAGTTTGCCGCCACTGTAAAAATCGATTGGAATAATATCGAAATAATGAGTGCTGACGCCGTTGTAGAAAGAGTACTTACCTGCAGCCGAGGTCAAACCATTTACTGGAATCGTAAAAAATCCTTGCTCATTAGTTGTTCCGCTTGCGGTGAATACCTTATTGTTTATTGTCACAATAATTCTGGTGGTGACAATAGCATTTGCAACAGGGGTGCCTTGGGCATCAAACGCTCTGCCGCTAATGGTGATATTATTTTTTATTCTCCATTTTTGTCCATAACCATAGTTTATAAAACCGTATACTCCACCGTCTGTTGTAATGTTGGAGGTTACCACCCTTGCAACATCAGCATTTTGATAACTCACTGTCAAAGTATATGGAGTGGTAAGATCGAATTTGGACGGTGCGATAACACGAATATAATATTCCCCTGCGGCCAGCTTCAACTGTGCGGTAGTGTTCTGACCAAGATATCCGAGACTGATTAAATTAGAATCATATAGGTCCAGTCGATATTCGCCGTAAGCTGAGGTGTTGTTGAGGTTGAGACGGACGGTGCTATCAGAGGGAATCTTGATTTTACTCCAATCCTCATCCAGGATATTGTCGATCGTTTGGCTGCTGCTAAAGGTGGCTGAACCACGGTCTTTAGCAAACCAGGGATTGTCATCTGGTTCAATGCTGTCATAGCTGTCGGATTGAATAGAATGAACGGTAAATGGCTGGGTGACATCAAATCCCTTATATGATTGGACGAGTATGAAATAATAGCCGGTCCCTGCTACATAGCTGACCTGTTCATATTGACCAGCCCCCTTTGTGGAATATGAAACTTTGTTTAGCGTTCCTGTGCTTTCATCAAGCTTGTATAGATGAAGATCGTAATCATTAGTTGTGGATGCTCCTGGATTTAGAAATACGGTCAGCTTATTGGGAGTTTCGACACGTGTGAAAAACCAGCGGCTTTCACCCTCCGCAGTAATATAACCTTGCGCGGAATTACCTGATTTAATAAAGATTGCCCCATCGGGTGTAGTGTTATAAACATCATATGTGACTGTGGAGACGGAAAATTTACTGTTAGACGAAGTCTCTGGCAATGCATTTAACTTTGGAGATTTTAAAATTTCCTCCTTGGAGATTGAAAGTGATTTAGATTGGGTCAGCGGTGTATGTAGATCACTTAGAAGTGTGTTTGTGCCTTTCTTAACCATGGAATTTAGAAATTGCGCTGGCAACTGAATAGGTTTGGCTTGAGAAGAACCCGCAAGTGCCTGATTAAAAGAAGCTGAGAACCAACCGACCGCAAGAGTCAAAGCGCATAGCAAACGAAAAGTTTTTCGAAGCATAATTGAAACACTCCTTCAATTAGTATATTTTTTACCACAAGCTTAATATAAGATAGAGTTTAAAAAGTGTCAATTATTGGACGATATTAAAAAAAATACGATTTTTATTGTTTTCCGAAATAGATTTTTAAAAATTTTCAAATGCTATAAACAATACAGTGGCAGGTGTCGATATATAATTTAGAGCGGTAATTCTTCAGGGCGGCCGACCTGTGAAGACGCTCATACCACAAGGACGTGGGAATTAAACCATTTCAGGGAGGAAATTTAAAATGATTATCAACCACAATATTCCTGCATTAAACACTCACCGTAACATGGGCATGAATAATGCTGCAGCAAGCAAAAACATGGAGAAACTGTCTTCCGGTCTGCGTATCAACCGTGCTGCTGATGACGCTGCTGGTCTCTCTATCTCCGAAAAAATGCGCGGACAAATCCGTGGTTTGGAACAATCCCAACGTAACGTTCAAGACGGTATTTCTTTTGCACAAACTGCTGAGGGTGCAATGAACGAAGTATCCTCCATGCTTTCTCGTATGAAAGAATTGAACGTTCAAAAGCTGAACGGAACATACTCTACTAGTGATAAGAGCAACATCAACATGGAGCTTAACGCACTGGGATCGCAAATCGACAGCATCATGAAAAACACAACATTTAATGGAATCAAAATCACTTCTAACGTAAAAGTACAAGCTGACGATAAAGCCTTCACGATTACAGTTAGTGGTGTTGCTACAGCAGGATTTACTGGCTTGAAAGACGCTTCCACATTGACAAACGTAAGTGATGCTATTGAAAAAGTTGCTACACAACGTGCTAAACTGGGTGCTGTTCAAAACCGTTTGGAATATACTTCCAATAACTTGGGTACTACAGTTGAGAACCTGACAGCTTCCGAATCTCGTATTCGTGATACTGACATGGCTAAAGAAATGGTTACTTTGTCCAAGAACAACATCTTGCTGCAAGCTTCCCAATCCATGCTGTCACAAGCGAATTCTGCACCACAAGGCGTACTTTCCCTGCTTCGTTAAGATTTTGGAAAGCAAGCTAATTATTAAAGGCTCTGCATCTTGCAGAGCCTTTTTTTGTTTTTTTGTATTATTTTTCATAAATAATCTAAATCATTAACCGATATATAAAGTAGGACATCTAATATGAGTAGAAGAGATACAGTGTGCGACATACCATTTTATGAGCGAGGGGTTATGTTATGGAACCGTTGATACCGGCCAATGCAGGAGGTATAACACCGATTCACCTTTCTGCCGGAACTCCAAAGGAGGAGACAGTTACTGATCCTCCAATAACTTCTGAAGAAGGTGTAGTCCAGTCTGTAATTCCTGCAAAAACACAGCTGACACACGAGCAAACCATTCAGCAGTTGCAAAAAGCAATTGATGCGATTCAAGGTCCGCAAAAAATGTTTGAAATATCTGTGCACGAAAAAACCCACACCATTATGATTAAAGTTTTGAACAAGGAAACAGGTGATCTCATTCGTGAAGTTCCGCCAGAAAAAATTTTGGATGTAGCAGCAAGAATGATGGAGATTACCGGGATTATCGTCGATAAAAAAGGATAGGGAGGAACGTTCATGGTAACGAGAATAACTGGTTTAGCATCTGGTATGGATATAGATTCAATGGTTAAAAAGTTGATGACAGCTGAGAGCGCTCCACTCGACAAGCTGAATCAACAGAAACAGCTCATGGAATGGAAGCGTGAAAACTATCGGGAGACCAGTGTGAAACTGGTTACCTTTTCACAAGAACTAAGTAAGCTTGGCATGAGTAGCTCGATTAGCGCTCAGAAGGCGAATGTTACCGGAAATACGAGTGCAGTTAGTGCAAGTGTTTCTTCAACGGCCAGTGGGGTGTTGGATGTAAAAGTGGCCTCGTTGGCAACAGCATCAAGCGCTACTTCTTCTGCAGCTATTGAACTCAATGCTTCTGCACCGACTGATTGGGGAACTGTTAAGCTACAGGATATTAAAAATTCGGGAATTTCAGGAACCGTCCCAGTAATAGTCAAAATAGGTTCAGGAGCCTCAGAAGCATCTATAGAAATTGATCCTGTCAATGAAACGATTGATTCCTTTGTCGAAAAAATCAATTCAAATAAGCAAGCTGGTGTGAGTGCCATCTATGATTCCGCTACAGGTAAGGTTTCTTTAACAAGTAAAACGACTGGGGCCAAAGATATTGAACTTAGTGGAGATATATTCACAGCTTTAAAGCTGGGGAGTACCATCACAGGTGGCGAAGATGCTAAACTCACTGTAAATGGTTTGGATATTACAAGGTCCTCCAATACCTTCACGATGAATGGTGTTGAACTTACGCTTAATAATGCCAGTGGGAGTACTTCAACACGCATTGAGGTGGCCAAAGATACGGATAAGCTGGTTGAATCGGTTCAGAAGTTTGTTGATGCGTACAATGATGTTCTCTCTACGTTGAATAATAAAGTTAGTGAAGAACGATACAAAAAATATGCACCTTTAACAACTGCCCAAAAAAAGGACATGAGTGATGATGAAGTTAAACAATGGACTGATAAAGCTAAAAGTGGAATGCTTAAAAATGACAGTATTTTGCAGAGCGCAGTAGCGGATATGCGTAGTGCAATGGTTCAGGGAGTTAAACTGGATGACGGTACAACAATTAGTCTTGCTCAGCTCGGTATAACTACAGGTACGTATCAGACAAAAGGGAAACTTGTTTTAGATACAGATAAGCTGAAAGCTGCTTTAGATAAAGATCCTGATATTGTGACCAACTTTTTCAGCAAGCAGGATTCTGCTACAGCACAAAGTAATAAATATACAGATCAAGACGGAATTTTTGCGCGTATGAAAAAAATCTCTAATACTGCGCTGCAAAAGTTAGCTGACAAGGCAGGAACTTCAAAGGTAAGCACTGATCTTAGTGCTTCATTCATTATCAGCAGCACGATGGGACAAGAACTAACGGGTATTGACAGAAGGATTACCGATATGACAGCCCGATTGAATATGATGGAAACGAACTACTACAAAAAATTCACAGCTATGGAGACGGCAATTAATAAATATAATAGCACTTCTTCTAGTCTGTCCAGCTTTAGATAAATAAGGAGGTCATACATTTGATTCAATCCCCTTACCAGAAGTACCAGCAGGCTCAAGCCCAGACTGCCTCCAAGCCTAAACTTCTGATTATGCTGTATGATGGGGCAATCCGTTTTACTCGGGCAGGTATAGACGGGATTTTAGATAAAGATTTCGGGAAAGCGAACTATAATCTTTGTAAATCACAAGCTATCATCCATGAATTAATATCTGCATTGAATTTTGACTATCCGATTGCACAGGAGTTATTAAGAATTTATGAATATATGTTGCATTGTCTGATTGAATCTAACGTTCATAAAGATGTGTCTAAAGCCCAGGAAGTAGAGGAACATCTAACAGATCTACGTGAGGCTTGGGTCGAAGTGAGCAAACTTCCAAGCTCGGTCACAGGTAGCTAATGGACAGTAACAATATTCAAGACCTCATTCAAGCACTAAAAGAAATGACAATAGAGACAACTAATCGGCTCTCAATCATAGAAGAGGAAGAGTTGGTCGCTTTTGTCGATCGTAGACAGGAAATTGTGCATTCAATGGAGAAATATCGTGCTTTACTCACTGAGGAAGACAAACAAGAAATTGGACTGATCTTAGATATGGATGGACCGATATTAATGCGCATGAATAAGTTGAAAGATGAAGCGGGTAGTTGGATGGAGAAAAAAGGGAACATTCGTGTTCAACAAAATGCTTACCAGCGTGCTTATTCCGTTGATAGTCTTTTTATAGATCACAGGAAGTAAATGGTGTTATAATCTCTCTCAGGCATTACTGGGAGGGATTTTTTTATTTGAAGGTTCAATCCTTCATGCTACAGTCCGATATACTAATTAAGAAGAATCATTATGAATGGTGGTATGGTCTTGACAATTTTATCATTAAATCTGACTGCTATACAGAATCGTTTTCCACATGTTGCTAGTACAATACTCTCACTTGAACCAATTGGGACCAAGGATCACAAGACTTATAATGAGCCTATAGAAAAAGATCATATTTGGCTAGAGGCGGTTCAGCAATCGGTAGAAAATATAGAATGTGTTTTTGTTTATGGATTTGGACAGGGTCTTGGCATTGCTGACATCCTTGAAATGTACCCTGACCGCTTGCTTTTTGTATATGAGCCTGATGAATACCAGTTTCTAAACTCCATTAGCAGTTATGATATGCGGAGCCTTTTAGAACACCCCAATTTGTACTGGCTGGCTATTGGTGAGTCGCAATTGAATTCACTATTTTATATGGCTTCTGTCCATATGCAGCGTGAACTAGCTTTCGTAGCTCTCCGTCATTATCTCGAGGTTGAGATGGATGTATTACGTGATGTTAAAGAAAAATTGGAAGAATACAATCACACCTATGAATCAAATCAAATTACTCTTCATCTTTTTCGACAGGACTGGATTCGCAACAGCATGTATCAGATGGCTGGAATGCTATCCTCGTACTCTATTGATGATTTTAAATTTTCTTTTCCTGGAAGCACGGCGTTTATTATTGCATCGGGGCCATCGCTTCAGCAAGATATTGAGTGGGTTAAGCGAGTGCAACCTCATGCGCTTGTTATAGCAGCAGGCTCTAGTATTCAAGCACTAGTTAAAGAGGGAATACAGCCACATTTAGCGGTTACGCTGGATGGTGGTATTATCAATGATAAGGTGTTTTCTCAGCCTGGAACGCTGGAAGCACCACTATTATATGGGTCTACCTCTTATTATGGTATTACGGATCGCAAGCAGAAAGATACCATTCATTTTATATTAAGTAATGATCATATTTCGCAGCATTATTTAGGAATTGATCGCGCACAGGTGGCTATAACGGCGACACCAACCGTTGTAGGCTCTGCTATACAAGCGGCTGTATGGTTGGGGGCCCGACGTGTTGTACTGATGGGGCAGGATTTATCGTTTCCAGGTAATAAGTTCTACGCTGATGGAGTAGGACATATTGAAGCATCCCACAATGCATCCATCGTGGAGAAGGCACCACAGCAGGTATTGAACGTGCACGGTGGATATAATGCAACGAACGAAAGCTTCTTGTTTATGAAAGACGCATTAGAGAATTTGTTTGTAATCTTATCCAATATTGAATTCATTAATACGACTCGTAATGGGGCAGCGCTAGAGGGGACCATATGGAAGCCTATTGAGGAAGTATATGACATGATTGCTGATGAACATGTTGAGCGCGATGCCATAGCCAATATTCAACGTAATCAACCATTTACTATAAATGATAATCGTATCGAAGAGGTTAGAGGGAAAATACAGCATACGCTCAATGATTTTTCTCAATTCAGGGAAGAATTGAAAGTCATGTTGAAAACGATTGGGAATATTAGAGAATGGAGCCGAATGAAGCCGCTGAAATGCCATAATGCGATTGTTGAAATTGAACAACGTTGGACCAGCATTGTAAGTAGAGATTGGTTTGTTCCTATTATAGAAACCGCACTTCCGCTGGAGATTGGCTTATTTGACCAGCAGCAACCTCTGATCGCTATAGAGCAAAATCTCTCTCGCAAAGCTGATATGATATATGAACATTTAGGAAAGCTAGCGAATGAGATAGTGGATAAAATTCCGATGCTTGAAGAGTTGTTTGTAGAATCGATTCGTAGAATAGACCATATAAAGAGTTAAAGGACAAGGGACGTGTTCAACATGCAGAAGGAAACCTACAAAGGGACGAAGATATTAATCACAGGTGGAACGGGGACAATAGGGCGCCAACTGGTACAGAGACTTTTGAAAGACGAGCCGAGTGTAATTCGTATTTTCAGCCGTGATGAGCATAAGCAGTATGAAATGAATATCGATTTTCAGGCTCATTCTAATCAATTGCGTTATCTGATTGGTGATGTGAGGGATCAACAAAGATTAATGAGGGCAATGGAGGATATTGATTATGTTTTCCATTTAGCCGCAATGAAGCACGTGCCTTCGTGTGAGTATAATCCGTTTGAGGCTGTACAAACCAATGTAATAGGAACACAAAATGTCATTCAGGCTGCACTGGAGAATGGAGTGAAAAAGGTTCTTTTCACAAGTACGGATAAGGCCATTTCTCCGACCAACACTTATGGCGCGACTAAATTAACCGCGGAGCGCCTGATTTCGGCTTCTGAATATCAAAAGGGTTCCAAGTCTACTGTGTTTTCTTCGGTTCGGTTCGGAAACGTGATGGGTTCTCGTGGTTCCGTTATCCCGCTATTTAAAAAACAAATTTTAGAAAATGGAGTAATTACCATTACCGATCCAGAGATGTTGAGATATATGATGACTCCTTCGCAGGCGATTGAGTTAATCCTGCAGGCTAATGAGGCAGCCCAGGGTGGTGAGGTATTTGTCCTGAAGATGCCAGTTGTGCGAATTGTGGATCTAGCGGAAGCGCTTATAGAGACGGTGTCGGAGAAATACAAGCTAAATGATAAAGTAGCTATTAAATATATCGGTCTCCGTCCTGGAGAAAAACGTTATGAGGAATTAATGACCATCGATGAACAGCTAGTTGCGTTGGAATCGGAAAATATGTTTATCATTCCACCTGCTTTTCAAGGGGAAAATCAATCTATAAACAAAGAGATTACTGAGTTAGAGATGAATCCCATTAATAAAGCGGTTGTTGTTGATTGGTTATATGATGAAAGTCTTATATAAGAATACAACAGAAAGTATGGGGACTTATGAATATTGTAGCGATCATTCAAGCAAGAATGGGATCTACTCGCCTTCCAGGAAAAGTTGATTTGAATTTACTGGGTGTAACAGTACTTGAGCGGGTTGTAGAAAGAATAAAGAAAGTAAAACAAATTAATAAAATTGTAGTGGCAACTACTGATTTAACGGCAGATGAAACAATAGTAAATCTGGCTCATAAAGCAGAGGTTGAAGTATATCGTGGTAGTGAAAGTGATGTGCTAAAACGCTACTATGAAGCGGCTGTCACATATAATGCGGATGTGATCATTCGCATTACTTCAGATTGTCCTGTTATAGATCCTGTGATTATTGATGAGCTAATCAAAAATTATATTATGGGTTCTTATGACTATGTCAGCAATACAATTGAACGTTCTTACCCAAGAGGATTGGATGCAGAAGTGTTTTCTTTTGCTTCTCTAGAAAAAGCACATCTGGAGGCGAAGAGTACGGAGCAAAGAGAACATGTGACGCCCTATATTTACCAAAACCCAGATCAATTTTCTTTGCTAAGCGTTACTTATCCGAAAGACTACTCTAATTATCGCTGGACTTTGGACACAATTGAAGATTGGGAGCTAATTCAGCAGATATACACCTACATTAAGGATAGGAACAGTTTTGATTGGCAGGATGTTTTAGAACTAATGGAGACTCGCCCAGAAATTGCCCTTATTAACTCGCATGTGGAGCAGAAGAAGCTCAAGGGGGAAGAATGAAATTTTTGATTAGAGCGGATGCCTCTGTTGCAATCGGTACAGGACATGTGATGCGTTGTTTAGCCTTAGCAAAATCACTGATAATCTCAGGAAGAGAAGTGGTTTTTGTCTTTCAACAAATGCCTGATCACTTAGTTGAGAAAATTAAACAGATTGGTTGTATTCCGTTCTATTTAAACAGCAAATATCCGATAGGGTCAATTGAGGATGCTGTGTATGTAAGCTCAAAAGTCAATAATGCTTTTCAGAATGGTTTTGATTGGATGATTATTGATCATTATCAAATCAGTGATATATGGGAAAAAGAAATGTCTCGGATTGCTAAGAAACTTTTAGTAATTGATGATTTAGCTAATCGAGCGCACATTTGCAATATCCTTTTAGACCAAAATTTATATGAAATTTCTGATTCAAGATATAATGAATTAACGAATAATGCAAAACAATTGATAGGACCAAGTTATGCTTTGTTAAGAGATGAATTCCATCTGGAACGTCAGAAAGTTAAAACAAGAAGCGGCGCCATTCAACGGGTATTGGTCACTTTTGGAGGGACTGATCCTACTAATGAGACGCTGAAGTCTCTGTATGCGTTAGATAAAGAAGGGTTACTGGATAGCAATCTGGATTTTGATATACTAGTCGGTCAATCATATGCTCATCTCAATGAATTGAGAAAGATTGTTGATTCAAAAAAAAGGTTGAGTCTGCATATTCAATCTAATTCTGTTGCAGCTATAATGAACAAAGCTGATTTAGCCATTTGCTCTGGGGGGACCTTGACTTGGGAACGATATTGTATGGGCCTTCCGGGTTTGGTTATAGCGGTTGCTGAAAATCAGATTCATAATGCTATTATGGGAGAAAAGTTAGGGATAGACAGATTCTTGGGTTTCCACTCCGATGTTAGTGATGGTCATATTGTGAACAATTTAAAGGATTATGAAGGTGACTTAAAGAACAATAGCTTAACAGCGTTTAATATTGTTGACGGCAGAGGAGTAGAGAAAGTAATTAAAAACTTGGAGGATACTATTTAAATAAGTGGGGATCATATGGAACTTCGAAGCGCGACCTTAAATGATTCGATCATCATTTTTAATCTAAGAAATGATTTAGACACTAGAAAAAATTCATTTGTCACGGACGAGATTCCCTATGAAGAGCATAGACATTGGTTTGAAAAGTCATTAGACACCAAAACAAGGAAAATGCTCATTGCTTATGAAAATGAAGCCTTAGTAGGCGTAATTAGGTTAGACTTAAAGAGTGACAATGAAGTGGTAATTAGCATAAATATTGATCCAAGTCTTAGACAAAAAGGATATGCTAATGAAATACTATGCAAAATTGAAAGTTATACAACCTCTTGGAATAATAAAGTAAGGATTCTGACTGCTCTGATAAAGCCAAGCAATATTGCTTCAATTAAATTGTTTAGTAAGAGGGGTTATGCTGTCGTTTCAAAAAATAAGGAAGAAATAATAATGTGTAAAGAGCTTAGGGGGGAATGTCTTGACTGAATTTAACATATTGAACAGGGAAATAAGCACCAATACTCGTCCCTTCATCATTGCAGAAATGTCAGGAAATCATAATCAATCATTGGAGCGTGCCTTCCGTATTGTGGAAGCAGCGGCGGCTGCGGGGGTAGATGCTCTAAAAATCCAAACCTATACTGCTGAAACTATGACTCTTAATATAAATTCAGGAGAATTTTTTATTAAGGATGAGGATAGTCTGTGGGAAGGCAAGAGCCTATATAATTTGTATCAGGAAGCATACACTCCATGGGAATGGCATGAACCTATTTTCAAGAGATGTAATGAACTGGGGATTATAGGGTTTAGTACTCCCTTTGATGCTACAGCGGTAGATTTTTTAGAATCACTTAATGTTCCGGCTTATAAAATAGCCTCATTTGAAAATACGGATATTCCATTAATTAGAAAAGTAGCCTCTACGGGAAAACCTGTGATTATCTCTACTGGAATGGCTACTATAGCAGAATTAGAAGAAGCTGTTCAAGCAGTGAGAGAAACAGGAAATAATCAAATTGTATTGTTAAAATGCACTAGTACTTATCCTGCATCACCTGAAAATACGAATATACGTACAATTCCTCATTTAAAGGATTTATTTAATACCCAAGTAGGATTGTCTGATCACACTATGGGAGTGGGAGTTGCTGTTACTAGTGTTGCGTTAGGTGCTACTGTAATAGAAAAGCATTTTACTTTGTCTAGAGCTGATGGAGGAGTAGATTCAACGTTCTCGTTGGAACCAGATGAAATGAAGTCACTAGTTATGGAAACTGAAAGAGCTTGGCAATCTCTCGGGGGGATCTCGTATGGAGCAACGGATGCAGAAAAAGCTTCTCTTCAATTCCGAAGATCATTATATATCTCTGAAGACTTGCAGGCGGGAGATATTCTCACAGATAAAAATGTGAGGGCAATACGTCCAGGTTATGGTCTCCCGCCTAAATATATAGATCAGTTATTGGGAAAACCAGTTCGTAAGAATGTATTAAAAGGGACGCCTATCAGTTGGGATATCTTATGAATTCAAAAAATAAAGGAGGATAAAATATGAATATTCTACTTACTGGTGGTGCAGGATTCATTGGGCGTTGGGTTGCCAAGCGCCTGCTGGAGGATGGGCATCAGGTTTGGATTGTCGACGATTTGTCGAATGGTCGTGAAGAAAATTTGTCGGAATTGGTCGAACATAGCAACTTCAAGGCATTCATCAAAGGGAGTATTTTGGATGAGGCGCTGTTGGAACAGTTGTTTGAAGAGCATTCGTTTGAAATTTGCTACCATTTGGGAGCTTCTATAAATGTACAGGATTCTATTGATGATCCACGCACTACTTTTAATAATGATACGGTAGGAACTTTCGCAATCTTGGAGCAGTGCCGCAAGCACCACACCAAAGTAGTTTTTATGAGTACATGTATGGTATATGACCGCTGTAGCGACGATCAAGGTATTAATGAGCTACATCCTACCAAACCTGCTTCTCCTTATGCAGGAGCAAAGGTAGCTGCTGAGAATATGGTACTGTCCTATTATTTCGCTTATGGTTTACCGACCGTGGTTATTCGTCCATTTAATACGTACGGCCCTTTTCAAAAGACAGGCGGTGAAGGGGGCGTAGTTGCGATTTTTATTAAAAACCACTTGGAAGGTAAAAATCTTAATATCTATGGAGAAGGCACACAAACCCGTGATCTTCTGTATGTTGAGGATTGCGCTCGCTTCGTTGTAGAGACAGGCTTTAGCGATCGTGTCAACGGTCAGATTGTCAATGCGGGATTGGGGCAAGATATTTCTGTGAATGATCTAGCGTTGCTTATTAGTGGGGACTCGTCGCGTATCAAGCATGTGGAGCATATCCATCCGCAAAGTGAAATTCAAAAGCTTCTGTGTAACTCGACGAAGGCGAAGGAGTTACTTGGTTGGGAACCGCGTATTAGTTTGGAAGAAGGTATCCGGCGTACGACGGTATGGATTCGTGAGAGCGGCATGATCTAGTTTGGTTCAAGTATAGAGGGGGTTAACAGGATGTCCAATGATGTAATATCTGGACCTGTGCGTGATACGCTGCTGCCCTATGGACAGCAATGGATTGACGATGAAGATATTCAAGCTGTAGTGGATGTACTCCGTAGCGGGTTTGTTACACAGGGGCCTGTGATTCAGCAGTTTGAGAGCAAGGTTGCTGAGTATGTAGGAGCCAAGTATGCAGTGGCGTTCACCAACGGAACTGCTGCACTGCATGGGGCATGCTTTGCCGCAGGAATCGGAAAAGGTGATGAGGTCATCACGACGCCGCTTACGTTCCTTGCTAGTAGTAACTGCGTGTTATACCAAGGAGGAACACCGGTGTTTGCTGACATTGATATGCATACCTACAACATTGATGCGGACCGGATTGCAGAGCGGATTACCAAGCATACTCGGGCGGTCATTGCTGTCGATTTTACGGGTCAGCCAGCTGAACTCGACAAGATATCGATGCTGTGCCGAGATCATGGGCTGGTATTCATTGAGGATGCGGCTCATTCTTTGGGTGCAGATTACCAAGGGAGCAAAGTCGGTTCATGGGCAGATATGACTATGTTCAGTTTCCATCCGGTCAAGCATATTACGACAGGCGAGGGTGGCATCATTGTGACGAATTCTGAGGAATTTTATCGAAAGTTGTTACTGTTCCGTAGTCATGGTATGACACGCGATCCACAGGAGTTGACAAAAAACGACGGCCCTTGGTATTACGAAATGCAGGAACTGGGGTATAACTACCGTATGACAGATATCCAGGCTGCATTGGGTCATTCCCAGATGGACAAACTGGATGCATTTGTAGAGAAGCGTCGCACGATCGCTCGGTTGTACAATGAAGCATTGAGTGAGTTGACAGGGATTGTCCTTCCTGAGCAGCTTGCTGGGGCATACTCCAGCTGGCATTTATACGTGATTCGTTGGCAACCGGAGCATTTTAATGCAAACCGGAAAATGATATTTGAGGCCCTACGGTCTGAGAATATTGGTGTAAATGTGCATTATATTCCTGTTTATCTGCAACCGTATTACCAACACCTCGGATACGAGGAAGGGTTGTGCCCGAACGCAGAGGAGTACTATCATACAGCGTTAACACTCCCTCTCTTTCCTAAGATGACAGATCAGGATGTACAGGATGTAATTCAGGCGGTTCGTAAGGTATGGACTAGATACACAAGATAGGTTGCTGAAGAAAATGTAACAAAGTGAGACCTTTACTTTAGTTGATTTATAGGGAAAATTTATTTTAATTTTTGATTCAAATTAATTTGTAAAGGGTAAAGGAGCTGAGAAGCTCCTTTATTTTTATATAAACTACCTTGACTAAGTTAATACCTAACCATAATTTGTGGTAAAAAAATGAATGAAAACATTATCAATTCCAATTGACAATGGATAACTTTGGGTGGTATAGTCGGAAATGTGGGCGAGAGCTTCACTTCATTTGATGACGAAGGGAATGTTAGTGCATGCAAGGTAAAGTAAAATGGTTTAACGCAGAAAAAGGTTATGGTTTCATTGAAACCTCTGACGGCGGCGACGTATTTGTACATTTTTCCGCAATTCAAACAGAAGGCTTCAAAACACTTGAAGAAGGACAAGACGTGGAGTTCGACATTGTCGAAGGCGCACGTGGACCACAAGCCGCTAACGTAACCAAATTATAATCATCCCCGGCATAGCCGACCTACATAATTGGTAAGATGGTTAGCAATGGATAACGCGCTAGCAACTGCCCTGGAAAATATTCCAGGGCTTTTTTATGTTTTCTAATTACATAAAAAAGCCCCTTACCCAGTGGTAAGGAGCTCGACACAATAGAACATTTACTCTAGAGAACCATCAAAGTCAGCCATCTCCACAAAAATGGTATTGGAGGAGGCAGATTGTTTCTCTACGCTTCCGTCTGGATAGCGGAATTGATAGCGCAGGATGACCTGGGCGATCAGATACGCGCGGAGCGCAGATTCGATGTCGAAAGAAAAGAGGATGACGGCTTTGTGGTCTGGGTCAAGCCGACCTAACGGAATACCTTGGAGCAGGTTAGGATGCGGAAGCGGCACAGAATTCACGGTGACGGTTCTCAGTACAAGGAAATCTTCGGCTGCAAATGGTGCAGTGAGCAAGAGCTCTTCCAGTGGGGTATTTCCGATATTTTCCACATGGACGGTGAAGGACAGGGTATCTTCTTGCCCGACACGCAAAGCGCTGGAGCTAAGCGTAAGTTTAGGGATGGCTGCAATAACGGTCACGCCGACGGTGTTGGTTTGGGTTGTTTCCTGGATGGTCTCTCCACCACTACGACGTGAGGTATATTCGATGGTGGCTTGGTTGCTGAATGTTCCATCTGCTGGTGCTTCACGAATTTGCGCCTGGAGCGTAAGGGTGAGCGTCTCCCCTGGTGCAATATCCGGGAGCGTGATACCTACAGCGGGATTAGCGCCTGGCTGTGCTTCTTCTTGGATAGTAAGGCTGTTGGGTACATAAATGAGTCCATGCGGCAACGGGTCTGTGAACAGCGGATACTGCGCTGGGATTCCTCCTTTGTTTGTAATCTGTATGGTGAAGGTGAGCGTGTCACCTATAGAGGCATCCGTGGTATTCACCTTTTTAACTAATTCAAGCAGTGGGAATACAACTGGGATGGTAACGGTATTCGTAGTCAATGTCCCTGATACGACTCTTCCTCCAGGTAACGTAAACGAGTAGGCAAGGGCAGCTTGATTTACGATGTAGCCAGATGGAGGCGTCTCCGATACGGTCACTTGATAAGTCAGTGTCAATGACTGTCCAGGTTCCACAGACCCCAGACTAACACCAACAGCAGGATCGGTTCCCGACAGTGATTGACCGTTCAACTGTATGCTGTCAGGAATCAATAGAGTTCCGGCAGGAATGAAATTTTGCAGTGTAACTTCGGATGTTACGTTGCCAAAGTTGTTGAGCAGTACCGTATAAGTAAGGCTTTCTCCTGCGATGGCCTCCGTATTTTCCGTAGAGATACTTGCGGCAAGCTGTGGATCAAAAACAGTTATAGTCACGGTGTTGCTGGTAACCTCGCTCGCACCGTCACTGCCAGCATATTGAAGCCGTACGCTATTGTTTAGACGTCCTCCGAGAGGCAGAGACTGAACGTTCACGCTGTAGGATACATCAATTGTCTGTCCCGCCTGTAAGCTGCCGATAAATAATGGTTCACCCGGCTTGCTAGCAGCAGGTGGAGAACCGTTAACTCTCAAGCTATTCGGGTTTATGATGGTTCCATTCGGTACGTAATCGGCTAATACTACATCGGTAATGACCGAGCCTCCATCGTTAACAAGAGTCAGCTGATAAGGCACAGCATCGCCTAATGCGACAGTAGACACTGTTGTGCGTAGCACGGCTGACAAGGCTCCTTTAGCAGTAGGGGCTACTTTAACCGAGATAGAAGGTGAAGCAGTTACCAGATTCGTGCTTCGTCCGTCCGGCAGCTGGTAGGAGTAAGCCAGTGAAGCTTGATTCACCAGTGTGCCAGACTCGGAGGCACGAACGACAAGCGCGGAGAAGACGGAAGTCGTTTTTTCTCCTGGTGCGATGGTACCTAGGGCAATGCCTTGCCCTGGACTGACCCCATATTGAGGGATTCCATTAACCGAAACAGAGCCGGGAACAAAAGAAAGCTCCGATGGCAATGAGTCCGTTAACAAGCCAAATGCACCGATATTTCCCGTATTTTCTGCGACGATGGAATAGGTGATGCTTTGGCCTGGCTGTACGCTCTCTGTGCTGGCTATTTTCGTCAGTTTCACCACAGGCTGAAGTAAGGCAATGGTGACAGCATTGGACAAAACGGCACTCGCTTCTTCACCATTTGAGAGTAACAAACGCGCCTGGTTCGTACGTGGTCCTGGCTGTTCTGTCGCTGTGATACGGACATCAAAGGATATGACAGTCTTGGTATTCGCTTCTAACGGTGGCAAAGATATGCCAGTGCCGGGATCGCTTTCTGCCACCGTAGATCCATTAATCTGAACTGAACCTGTAATAAACTCGATGTCCTCTGGCAAAGTATCCAGCAAACGGGCATCTTGCAAGGTATTCGTATCCTCGTTGAGGATCACGAGTTCATACGTCAAGGTATCGCCAGTAGTGGCGAAAGGTGAGCTTACGCTTTTACTTAATGTGATGTCTAGCGGTGACACGGCAACCTCAACAATGTTGGATAAATGGAAACCGCCTGCCTCTCGCCCATCTGGTGCATTAAAGCGATAGTCTACCTCAGCCTGATCGACCAGTAATACGGTTGCAGGGATGGAAGATACCAGCACTTGGAAAGTGACGGTTGCCGATTGTCCTGGTGGTATGGCTGGAGTCGGGATGCCGGAAACTGGGCTTGCACCGGGAGCTGCAATGCCGTTAATCGAGACTGTGTTCGGAAGGAATACAGAGCCGTCCGGAATATTGTCACTTACAGTAGTTGAGGCTGCAATGTTACCCGTGTTGGATACGACAATCGTGTAAGTGATGATGTCTCCGACGGTGGCATTATTGGTATTGCTTGTTTTGACTGCTGTCAGGATCGGCTGGAAGACCGGAATGATTATTACATTAGATGTTGAGCTACCAGTAAATGCCCCGCTGGTAAAGCTAACGGATGCCTGATTAGTTAATTGTGCCGATGTGGGCAAGAAGTCGACTCGAACCTGGAACGTAACGGTAGTAACAGCTCCTGGAGCGAGCGTACCGATGGCAATACCAAATCCAGGATTTCCATCAGGGAAGGAAGTGCCGTTTATGGTAACACTGCCATTTACAAAGGAGCTTCCCGCCGCAATCATATCTGAAACCACTATATTATTGGCTGTACTGATCCCATTGTTGGAGACAGCCAGTGTGTAGGTGATGATATCGCCAATAATGGCGTCGGTAGCCGCCGTTCCTTTGACAATGCTAACGTCTGGTGAGGATACAGAGATACTAACTGAATTGGATACCGCAGATCCGGATACAGTTCTGCCATCTGGTGGTTGGAAAGTGAATGAGCCTGATGCCTGATCGACCAGTACCTGTGGATTAGGCAGTGTATTGATAATGGTTTGGAACGTTACGGATACTGTTCCGCCTGGCAACACGGATCCAACTGGAACGCCAGTTTCGATGGACAATCCAGGTTGCGGACTGCCAGCAATGCTGACACTGTTGGCAAGGAAAGTCGATCCGGCCGGGATGTTATCGCTGATGGTAAGCGCTGCTGCAATATTGCCGCTATTCACGGCTGTAATCGTGTAGGTCAGTGTATCGCCGACGGAGGCGTTAAGAGTGCTGGATGCTTTAGTAATTGCAATTAACGGTTGGAACACAGGTACGATGAGTGGATCGGAAAAGGCAGTGCCAGTGAACGTTCCGCTAGTAAACGTGACGGCTGCAATATCTGAGAGCAGTGGTGGCTGCGGCAAAGACTGGACAGTTGTCTGGAAACTGACGACGAATGTATTTCCAGGTGCGACGTTTCCGATGGCAATTCCAGCAACCGGAGAGGCATTAGGGAAGGCTACTCCGTCGATTAGGACACTGCCCGGAACGAAGGAGGTACCTGCAGGAATTGTATCGGTTACAACAGTATCTGTGACTGAATCCACACCGCTATTCGTGATGCTCAGTGTATATCTGATCGTATCTCCGACTACAGCGGCTGCCAGACTGGATGTTTTCGTCACCTGAATATTAGGTGCAGACACAGCAACGTTGACTGTATTCGATGTGACAGAACCGCTCAGTACTCTACCGTCAGGTGGTGAGTAGGTAAAGTCCGCTTGCCCTTGGTCGGTCAATATAGGCGGAGTTGGCAGAGACGAGACGATGGTTTGGAAACTCACTGTAATACTGCCTGAAGGGGCCAGTGATCCGAGCGTTATGCCTGTAACTGGTGAAGCTCCCGGGACAAGGATGCCGTTAACGACTACGCTGTTAGGCAGTAGTTCAGAACCTGCGGGGATGTTATCCGACAGCACAGGTATAACGGCAATATTTCCGGTATTAGTTAGCGTCAGGGTATAGACCAATGTTGATCCAATCTGTGTGTTGACGGTATTGACGGTTTTGGTCAGGCCGATGATCGGCTGATAAACGGGCAAGGTAACCGGATCGGATTGCGAAGACGAGGTCAACACGCCTGAAGTAAAGCTGACGGTCGCTTGATTGGTTATTTGCGGCGGTTGCGGCAGGCTAACGACGGAGACCTGGAATGTAACTGCTGCCGAACCACCTACTGCAATGGTGCCTACAGGGATACCGGAGCTTGGTGACGCAGCAGGTACAGAAGTTCCATTTACGGTTACGCTACCCGGAACAAAGCTGGTGCCGGGCGGCAGTTGATCAGATACAACGGCATTGACGACTTGACTGATTCCGTTATTCGTAGCAATCACAGTATACGTAATGGTATCTCCGACTAC
The DNA here is from genome assembly GCF_009827695.1 of Paenibacillus sp. OT2-17. Taxonomy (NCBI): domain Bacteria; kingdom Bacillati; phylum Bacillota; class Bacilli; order Caryophanales; family Paenibacillaceae; genus Paenibacillus; species Paenibacillus sp. OT2-17. Next base: position 87,601 of record NZ_WUDQ01000003.1, read on the forward strand.
GGCATCTGTAGCGGAGGCTGTTTTGATAACGTCCACATCTGGTGAAGAGACCGAGACGGTCACGGACGGAGATACTGCACTTCCAGTCAGGACACGACCATCTGGAGGTTGATAGCTGTAAGCTGCAGTCGCCTGATTGATCAATGTACCTGATGCGGGCAGTGAGGTAATGACTGCCTGAAAGGTCAGAGTGACGGTCGTAGCTGCACCTATGATACCTAATGGAATCCCAACACTTGGATCTGAACCGGGTGCGGCGGTGCCATTGATCACTACACTATTAGGTATAAAAGCAGCCCCTGCCGGAATGGGATCACTAAGTACGGTATCAGCGCCGATGTTTCCAGAGTTTGTAACGGAGAATGTATAGGTTACCGTATCTCCAATCGTAGCTCTTCCCGTTCCCGCGCTTTTAGTTACAGTGACGATCGGTTGATACACAGGGATGGTAACGGGATTGGATACAGAAAATCCGTTAAATGCACCTGAAGTAAAGCTTACGGTCGCCTCATTGGTAATGGACGCTGGCGACGGCAGAGATTGTACGTTAAGCAAAAAGCGAATGGTAGCTCCGCCACCAGCTCCAAGCGTTCCGACAGGAATACCGTTTTGTGGGTTGGCTGTAACAACAGGCGTACCATTAATTGTAACGCTGCCCGGAACAAAGGCGGTTCCAAAAGGAATGGTATCCGTGACGATTACGCTAGTAACAGGATCGAGTCCGTTATTGAACGCAGTTATGACATAGGGGACAGAATCACCCACGACAGCGACAGCCACATCAGCTGCCTTTGTGGCTGTAACATTCGGTGATGAGATCGGAATGGATACAGGTAGGGCTGCACCATTTCCGGTCAGCGTTCGTCCATCTGGTAGCTGGAACGTATAGTTCACAGTGGCCTGGTTGGTTAGTATGGAGCCAGGTGGTACTGATATGACCACGGCGCTAAACGAGACGGTTACCGTCGCACCTGGGGCGACCGAACCGATATTAATGCCTGTAATCGGGTCTGCTCCGGGAATGGGCGAACCGTTGACCAGTACGCTATTTTGATTCAGACTAAGCGAGCTGGACAACAGATCAAGCACGACCGTTTCTGCGGGCGCGTTGCCGGTATTGGTTACAGTGATGAAAAAGCCAAGTGTATTCCCTACGGTTGCACGATCTGCACTGAGGGTATTGGTCACATTCAAGATTGGCTGAAATACAGGCAGGCTGACCTGATTCGAGGCGGATTGACCTGCGAAAGCCCCGGAATTAAAGGAGACCGTTGCCTGATCCGTTGACAAACCTGACGCTGGCAAGGATGTTACCGTTGCCTGGAAGGTGACCGTTACTGAGCTGGCAGCAGGGATAGTACCTACGGATACGCCTGTGGCGATGTTGGCTCCCAGTATAGTGACACCATTGACTTGTACGGAGTTAGGTATAAAAGTAGTGCCATCCGCAATCGGGTCGATAAAGACCGTCCCTGTTACGGGTGTAATGCCGCTATTTGCTGCGTTAATGGTATACGTAATCGTATCGCCGAAGGCTACAGAGGTCTGATTGACCGTTTTGGTTACGGTGACATTCGGATTGGATACGGGAATGAACACCGGATTCGATTGTGCGCTTCCATTTAATGTGCGGCCGTCAGGTGGCAGGAAGGTGAATGTGGCCGAACCTTGATTTAATAGACCCAGGCCAGCAGGGACAGCGTTAATGACCACTTGAAAGGTAAGGGCGACAGAAGCCCCCGCTGCAATGTTTCCGACCAATACCCCTGATTGGGGATTGGCTCCAGCAACAGGCAGACCGTTCACGGTGACGCTATTCGGTATAAAGGAGGAACCAGATGGAATGGCATCGGTGAAGGTGGCGGTCGCTGCTAGATTACCTGTATTTTGAGCAGTGAGTGTATAGACTACGGTGTCGCCTACCGTTGCTTGACTCGTATTTGCGGTTTTAACAAGACTGATAATAGGCTGGTAAACAGGGATGACAACTGTGTTGGAGAGTGATGTGAAATTCAGTGTACCGCTGGTAAAAGAAACTGTAGCCTGATCACTCAGCTGAGGTGGGTCAGGCAGGCTGTTGACAGACACGGAAAAGGTGACGGTTGTTGACGCACCAGCAGCGATGGAACCGATTGGAATCCCCGTTAAGGGGCTGGCTGACGGCAATGCCGTTCCATTTACAATAACCGAGCCAGGAACAAAAGTGGAGCCTGTAGGAATGGTATCGGTTACGCGAACATTTGTTACGGTTTCGATGCCACTATTGGTAGCTGTAATGGTATAGGTTATCGTATCCCCAGGAACGGCATCAGCTACCGAGGCGCTTTTGCTTACCTGTACATTGGGTGACGATACAGGGATTGTGACAATATTGGACGAAACATTGCCGTTAACAATCCGGCCATCCGGCGGTTGAAAGGAAAAGCTGATATTCGCCTGGTCGGTGAGTTGGGGAGGTAAAGGCACGGAAGTAATCACCACCTGAAAAGTTGTTTGAGTCGCGGCTCCAGGTACAATGGAGCCAATAGACAGACCTGCTTCGGGACTGGCACCGGGAATAGGAACACCGTTGACGACCACACTGTTCGGTACCAGTGTTGAGCCTGCGGGAATATTGTCTGTCAATGTGGCAGCAGCAGCAATGTTACCATTGTTGGTCACCGCCACAGAATACGTTACGATATCGCCAACCGTTGCCTGTATGGGATCTACAGTTTTACTGACAGTTAGCACTGGGGCATTGACGGCTACCTTCACCGGGTTAGATACTGATACGCCTGAAAAAGCACCGCTGGTGTAACTGGCACGCGATTGATTGGTGAGCTGCGGAGGACTTGGTAATGGGGAGGATACCGTTACCCTGAAAGTGATTGTAGCTCCCCCTCCAGCGGCAATGCTCCCAATTACGATACCTAAAGACGGATCTCCACTGGCTATTGTGGAGCCATTCAGCGTTACGCTACCGGCAGTGAATTGAGAGCCGGCCGGGATAGGATCGGAAACGACCACATTGCCCACGGTCTGGATTCCGTTGTTGAGTACGGTCAGGGTGTATAACACCGAATCACCCGGAATGGCCGTGAAACGGTCTGCAGTCTTCAAAATGGACACATTCGGCGCAGACACGGGAATGGATAACACGTTGGACGGTGTGCTATCTGTTCGCACTCGCCCATCGGGCAAGGTAAAGGAAATGGCGGCGGTGGCCTGGTCTGTCAGTTGGGATGGTGTTGGAAGGGTAGCCACTACAGTTTGGAATGTCAGTGTGATAGGGCTTTGCGGCGACACGGTTCCGATGAAAATACCTGCTGCTGGACTGGCTCCGGGCTGACTAACGCCATTGATTACCACGCTGTTCTCCATAAATGTGGACCCGGCAGGAATAGCATCTGTCAGCGTTACAGAAGCATTATAGTTGCCGCTGTTAGTGACTAACAATGTGTACAGAATCGTGTCGCCTATCGTAGCTGCTGTTGTATTTGCAGATTTGACCACACTGATACGAGGCTGATAAACCGGCACAGAGACGGTATTTGTCTGGGATGTTCCGGTAAAAGCACCACTGGTGAAGCTGACACTGGCTGTGTTTTGCAGCGGCTGCACGGATGGAACGGCATTGACCAGCACAGCATAGGACACCTGCACGGATGCGCCTGCGCCAATGGTGCCGACTGGAATGCCACTTCTTGGGTCGGCTGTGCTCACAGGTGAACCACCGACGGTTACGCTTCCGGGTACAAATGACACGCTGCCGGGGAGTGGATCGGTAATTACGGTGTTTGTGATGGGGTCAATTCCGTTATTAACGGCGTTCACGCTGTAGGTCAGCGTTTCGCCAACACTAACGGATGTGAACCCCGCAGACTTGGTTACTGCTACGTTGGGAAGCGAAATCGATACGGAAACAATATTGGAGAGAAGCGAGCCCGACAGGATTCTTCCGTCTTGCAACTGATATGAATATTGGAGCAGGCCCTGATCGTTTAATCCACCCCCGGGTGGTAGCGAATCCACTGTCGTCCGGAATGAGACTGTAATTTGTGCACCAGGGTTTACGGTGCCTACTGAAATTCCCGTATTAGGATTGGCGCCTGGCACTGAGGACCCGCCGACAATGACGCTTCCGGGAATAAAGGTGGAGCCTGTCGGTACAGTTTCCGTCAAGGTCGTGTTTAATACGGCTGTTCCGGTATTAGCGATGAGAAATGAATAAGTAATCGTCCCGCCAACACTGGCACGGTTGGAGCTGGCGCTTTTGGTAATCGTCGGCGCTGCAATAACGACAGGTATGGTTACAAGATTGGACAATGATGATCCGGTAAAGGCCCCGGAAGTGAAGCTGACAGTTGCACGATTGTTGATCTGTGCAGGAGAAGGCAGAGAATTAATGGCTGCCCGAAATACAACCGTAACCGATGCGCCTGGAGCTAAAGTGCCGATCGGAATACCGTTCACAGGTGTAGCAGTCGCAGAAGCAGTTCCGTTCACGGTGACGCTACCAGGTACAAAGGCAACTCCGCTTGGCAGCGGATCGGTAACGACTACATTGGTCACATTGGCGATTCCGTTGTTTGTGGCGGTTATGGTAAATTGAACAGTCTCTCCGACTGCGGCTGCCGCCAGGGAAGAGGCTTTTGTCACGGTCACATTTGGTGAGGATACGGGAATGGTGAGCGTGTTGGACGTCCCGCTTCCGTTCAATATACGTCCGTCAGGCGGTGTGAAGGTATACGTGTAAGCCGCCTGATCGGTCAAATTACCAGAGGCGGGAACCGCGTTGACGAGGGCCTGGAAGGTCACGGGTACAGTAGCACCTGTATTAATCGTTCCTACTGAAAAACCAGTAGCGGGATTGGCAGCAGGCACGGAAGAACCACCAATGGTCACACTGCCCGGTATGAAGGATGATCCGGCGGGAATGCTCTCCGAAAAGCTGAGATTTGCAGCAATGCTGCCCGTGTTGGATATCTGAAACGTGTACGTAATCGTATCTCCAACTGTAGCAGCCGTTGTATTGGCACTTTTAACAATTCCAATAACAGGTTGGTAGATTGGTGTACTGGCAGTGTTGGACGGAACGTTGCCAGAAATGACAGGTCCTCCAGGCACGGTTTGGAAGGAAAAGGATGCCGATGCTTGATTGCCCAGCTGGGTGTTTGCTGGCAATGAAGTGACGGTTGCACGGAATGTAATGGTCACCGTGGAAGCAGGAGCTACACTGCCCACTGTGATACCTGTAGCGGGATTGGCTGTTGGCTGGGCTGTGCCTGCGACAACAACACTGCCGGGTACGAAGGTAGCCCCAGCTGGTATGGTATCGGTAAGTACTGTGTTGGAAGCACTGACGAGCCCCGTATTCGAAATGTTAACTGTATAGGTCACTGTATCGCCAATAACCAAGCCTGTAGAGCTGGCAGTTTTGGTCAGGGTCACCAGCGGAGCATTGATATCAATTTGAATGGCATTGGCATTTACAGTGTAAATGTCGCCATTTGTTGTCAGCTGGAGGACGCCTGTAGTTTGGCTGTTGAGCAGCGTGGAGGAAATATCGACATTGGTAATGTCCCAGCCTTGCCGTCCACCCGTGACCTGCGTTCCAGGTGCTCCATTCACGGCATTAGTTGTACCGAAGGTCCCCGTCGTGACCAATGTACCGTCGTCTCCGTTAATTTGGGAAGCGAAAAAATTAGTCGAAAAATTATTAGGCCCAGACAGCGCAGTCAAACTCGATGTGGTAGGTCCAAACAACGCACGGTCACCCGTAATGTCCACGTCACCCTCTTGGGCGCTAATCAGCGCCCTACCACGCAAAGTCCCCTGTACGGGCGTGGCAAACCCACTCACAACCACATTGACCGAGCCTGTAGCAGTACTGACCCCTTCACCACCAACACGTAGCGACAGGTTACGGAAGGGCAGAGATGGGTTATTGTACACCACAGCCAGCGTCCAGCCGGCATGGTTGGTGTTGGTGGAATCGGGAACTGTGATGGTGCCCGTCACATTTCCGACCGTGTATGCCCCTGCACCGCCTTGAATGACCAGATTTGTGACATTCGCTGTTCTCACATAGGTACTGAGACTGGTGACGTTAACTGATGTTGCCGATTCAGGGCTGACTGTAGTAGATAAAGCAGGTGTCTGAAATGTGACCGGGTTGCTGGCGCTGGACAATACATTGGTACTGCCGTTGGCATAACTTCCTCCCCAAATAAGCTCAGCATACAGCACCGTACTGCCCGCAGGGAGCACAAGGAATGCTGTCGATGAGTTACTGGTAAAGGCAGAAGTCGTGCCAAATGGATACGTACCGAAGCGAGAGGCTGTATTAGTTGTGATGAACGCGCCAATGCTGGTCGCTGTTCCCGGCACTCCTACCGAATTAGAGCGTGCCAGCCCAAGTGTATTCCCTATAAAGGTGACAGCCCCCGTCTGGTTCGTTACGTAACGCTGAATAAAAGCCATGGATTAGCTTCCTACTTTCCATCTCTTCCAAATCCGTTATCTTAGGATTTTCGTATAGGAAGAGCCAGCTAGGCTGGGTGTAATAATCCTTTCGTATAAATTGCCTGCGTTATAACCAGGCCTTGCATATCGCACACGCCCATGTACCTAATCCAGCGGGAAAAGGCCACCCCCTTTTTCGATAAAATAGCTTAGCATGAAGCCCGAAATAGTTGTTTGTCATGACGTCAGCGGGGCAATATTTATATATGCACTCATTATTCACATATGTATGCAAGTCAATTTTAAACATACCTGTTTTCAAAGAATGACGTTATCGGAAGCGTTTTAGCGAAAAAAGAAGAATTTTGTAAAATAGCTTCGAAATGTTGGTCTCTTTTTTTACTTGGCGTTAACATATGTGCTATACTGAAGGAGCAAAGGAGGCGTGCCCTATGAACTTAACAGTACGAGGTCAACAGATCGAGGTTACCGACGCTTTGAAGGACTACGTTGATAAGAAATTCAGCAGACTTGAAAAGTATTTCGATGCACCCCCGACGTCTGATGGAAGTGTAACGTTAAGCACAACCAGAGATTTGCACACTGTAGAAGTAACCATTCCTTTGCCGGGGCTTGTACTCCGTGCCGAAGACGAGAGCGATGACATGTATTCATCCATTGATGCCGTGGTAGACAAGCTTGAACGGCAAATTCGCAAGCACAAAACCAAGCTAAACCGTAAATTCCGTCAGGAAGGCAGTTTGAAAACCCTTTTTGTGGAAGATCCGGCAGGTGGCGTGGCTGTTGCTGAAGATGAGGATGTAGAACTGGATGAGCTGGAAGTCGTCCGCACCAAGCGTTTCTTATTGAAACCTATGGATGTGGAAGAAGCTATTCTTCAAATGAACATGGTTGGACATAATTTCTTTGTGTTTTCCAATATTGACAACGAAGAAGTTAACGTAGTTTACAAGCGCAATGATGGTAAATACGGTCTGATCGAACGAGAATAGCCTGTGAAGTAGGAACTTTTCACATTTTAAAATGAATAGAACGATTTCGATTGAAGCATGCTTCATGGATATTAGGAAAATGAAAACAACACGAGCCTTATCCTTGCGAACCTGGCGGGATAGGGCTCTTTTATATGTTTTTTTTGTAAATGTAAGGAAATTTTAACTTGGATAAGCGTAACGAAGTTGTGTATTTCGTGCGTCAATTGTTTTGGTATCTTTAACCGGATGCAAATCTGGAGGCTGCTTGTGTTGCGGCATGTCCTACAAACTGTTACAATTTATGCAAAGAACATCGCACGATGGGCTGGTACAGCCGGGCCTGTCAAACATATCGGGAATCAATTTCATCATGGACCCTTTCTTATTGTGAAATTGATTCTATTAATTGTTTTGCGCGAAAGGGGTAAACCATGCTAGGAATTGTTAAGAAAATCTTCGGAGATACCAATGAACGTGACGTCAAGCGTTTAATGAAGACGGTTGAACTGATCAATAAGATAGAGCCGGATTTCGAAAAGCTCTCGGATGAGGAGTTGCAAGCGAAAACGGCAGAATTTAAAGCTCGGGTCGAACAAGGGACTACGGCTGAAGAAATTTTGCCGGAAGCTTTTGCAACGGTTCGCGAAGCGTCCAAGCGGGTGCTGGGTAAACGTCATTATGACGTACAGATGCTCGGTGGTATTGCGCTGCATGAAGGTAAAATTGCCGAGATGAAAACCGGTGAAGGTAAAACACTGGTAGGAACACTGCCGGTTTATTTGAATGCTCTGTTGGGCAAAGGCGTGCACGTGGTTACGGTCAATGACTATTTGGCGCAACGTGACAGCGGAGAAATGGGACAGATATATAACTTCCTGGGAATGTCCGTAGGGCTGAATTTGGCCAATATGGATCATGCCGCCAAGCAGGCAGCCTATGCTTGTGACATCACGTACGGTACAAACAACGAGTTCGGGTTCGATTATCTGCGTGATAATATGGTGCTTTACAAAGAGCAGATGGTACAACGTCCGTTGTACTTCTGTATCATTGATGAAGTCGATTCTATTCTCGTCGATGAAGCCCGTACGCCATTGATTATTTCAGGACAAGCCCAGAAATCGACAGAGCTGTATTTCGCGGCTGACCGTTTTGTGAAGAGCCTGAGTGTTGAAGAAGATTACACTCTGGATATTAAGGTGAAGTCGGTTGCTTTGACCGAAAACGGCGTATCCAAGGCCGAGAATTTCTTTGGTCTTGAAAACTTGTACGATCAGGAAAGTGTTACAATCAATCACCACATTGTACAGGCATTGAAGGCTAATGCCATTATGCGTTTGGATGTGGACTATGTCGTAGCTGACGGTGAAGTTCTGATTGTCGATGAGTTTACAGGTCGTCTGATGGCTGGACGCCGTTACAGTGATGGTCTGCATCAAGCCATTGAAGCGAAGGAAAACATCATTGTACAAAATGAAAGCATGACGCTAGCGACGATTACATTCCAAAACTATTTCCGTATGTACCGCAAATTGGCGGGGATGACGGGTACAGCGAAAACAGAAGAAGAAGAATTCAAAAAAATATATGGTCTGGAAGTACTCCAAATTCCAACGAATCGGCCTAACCAGCGTGTAGATATGCCTGACGTTGTATACAAGAGCGTAAAAGGCAAATTCCATGCAGTGGTGGATGAAATCCTGGAGCGCAACAAAAAGAACCAACCGATATTGGTAGGTACGGTTTCTATTGAAAACTCGGAGCTTCTTTCTGAAATGCTGAAACGCAAAGGCGTTCGTCACAAAGTGCTTAACGCCAAGTATCATGCTGAGGAAGCTGAGATTATTTCCCGTGCAGGTGAAGCTGGCGCAGTTACCATCGCTACCAACATGGCTGGACGCGGTACTGACATCGTACTGGGCGAAGGCGTATCAGAACTCGGTGGTTTGCACATCATCGGTACAGAACGTCATGAATCCCGTCGTATTGATAATCAGCTTCGCGGACGTGCAGGACGTCAGGGTGATCCGGGCTCCACACAGTTTTACTTATCGCTGGGCGATGAGTTAATGAAGCGTTTTGGTGCGGACAACGTGCTGAGTATGATGGAGCGTTTGGGCTTCGAGGAAGACCAGCCTATCGAGAGCCGTATGATTACACGTGCTATCGAATCAGCTCAAAAACGTGTCGAAGGCAACAACTTTGATCAGCGTAAAGTTGTTCTCCAGTATGATGATGTAATGAACCAGCAGCGTGCTATTATTTACAAGCAACGCCGTGAGGTGCTGGAATCAGAGAACATCAAGGAAATTGTGTTCGATATGATCAAGCCTGTCATTGAGCGCGTAGTGGAAGCTCATTGCGGCGATGACATTCCTGAAAACTGGGAGCTTGAAGAAGTAGCAGAGTATGTGAACAACAACCTGCTTGAGGAAAATACACTTACGCGTGACGACCTGTGGGGCAAGGAAAAAGAGGAGATCGTGGATATGATCTTCGAGAAAGTTACCAACAGATACCACAGCCGTGAAGAAATGATTGGCGAAGATATGGTACGCGAGTTCGAGAAGGTTATCGTATTGCGTGCAGTCGATAGCAAATGGATGGACCATATTGATGCTATGGATCAATTGCGTCAAGGTATTCACTTGCGTGCTTACGGCGGTACCGATCCGCTGCGCGAATATCAATTTGAAGGCTTCGAAATGTTCCATGCTATGATTGCTAGCATCCAAGAGGAAGTAGCCACATACATCATGAAAGCACAAATCGAATCCAATCAAGAGCGTCAGGCTGTCATCGACGAAGACAAAATCTCGACGAGTGGTGAACCTGCGGCTCCTAAAAAGAAATCCGCTCCTTCGCGTCCGCGTAGAAAATAACGGATTGAAATTAAGGGAGAGATCTTGAGATACACTATTCCCTGCAGTGCATATAATGGCAGGCGGCAGTTCAACCACTGACCGTCGGCCATTTTGTGCCATACAGGGGTGAGACTGATGTTTCCAACTTATAGGTCTCTGTTGGAGGATCAGTTTGAACATTGATGAATGGCTAGCTTGATCTCAATTCTTTTTAAACAATTATGACAAGCAAGCTGGTCTCTGCTTGTTTGTCAGTTAATTCAGTTCTTGACTCGGCTCACATACCAGAGCCGATAATTTAAAAGTCGTTTGACTCTACGGCGGTCGGCAGCGAAGCGGAGGATTTGAATCTGGAGAAGCGCCAGCGATCGTAAGATCAAATCATTCGCGCAGCGCCTACCCATCAGCCGTAACTCACAACGCTTTTACTCCCCTAACCCTATATTAAAAGGAGAATGTCATCATGATTGATCCAAATGTAAAACATGATTTAAGAGAAATAGGCAAGAAACTAACAAACCTTAGGGGGTCTCTTTGACTTAGATCTCAAACAGGAAATGATCTCAAACTTTGAGGAAAAGATGGCTGCGCCTGATTTTTGGGATGATAACGATAAAGCTCAAGCCGTGATCGCGGAAATGAACGCGGTTAAGTCTTCTGTAGACAGCTATGAACAGCTCCGTCAGGAATATGAGGATGCGGGGATGATGGCTGAGCTAGCTGATGAGGAAGGCGACGAAACACTGGCTGGAGAAATTGAAAATAGTATCAGATCTTTGCTGAGCAAGCTTCAAGAGTTTGAACTCCAATTGCTTTTGAATCAGCCATATGACAAGCTTAATGCCATTTTGGAGTTGCATCCGGGGGCAGGTGGAACCGAGTCGCAGGACTGGGGTCAAATGCTGCTACGGATGTATACACGCTGGGCAGAAAAACGCGGTTTTAAGGTAGAAACGCTGGATTACCTTGCGGGTGATGAAGCAGGGATCAAAAGTGTAACGCTGCTGATCAAGGGCTATAATGCTTATGGCTACCTCAAAGCAGAAAAAGGCGTGCATCGTCTCGTTCGCATTTCTCCATTTGATTCCTCGGGTCGTCGGCATACGTCGTTCGTATCCTGCGATGTCGTACCGGAAATTGCGGATGATGTGGACGTTGAGATCCGGACAGAGGATCTTAAAATTGATACGTACCGGGCCAGCGGTGCAGGTGGTCAGCATATTAATACGACCGACTCAGCCGTTCGAATTACGCATCTTCCTTCCGGCATTGTTGTAACTTGTCAAAATGAACGCTCCCAGATCAAGAACCGTGAGCAGGCAATGACGATGCTCCGTTCCAAGCTCTACGAGCGTAAGATCGAAGAGCAGCGTCAGCAATTGGACGAAATCCGCGGAGAACAGTCCGATATTGCATGGGGAAGTCAAATTCGCTCCTACGTGTTCCATCCATACAGCATGGTTAAGGATCATCGTACTAGCGTGGAAACTGGCAACGTAGGAGCTGTCATGGATGGCGATCTCGATCCGTTCATCGATGGTTACCTGCGCAGCCAAATTAAGCTGGACGCAGAATAATAGCCTGTACGTTTTCCTACAGTCTGCAGACCATGTGCCTGCGGACTGTAGGAATTTTTGTGTAACGGTATTTTTAACTAAAGGAGAACACGAATGATGTCTCAATTGAATCCCCCCGCTGCCCGCCGAAGACGCCGCAAGCCTCTGATTGCCGCCAGCGGACCCGCACGCAACGTGACCGACATTTTGCTGATTATACTCGGCTCTTTCATTACAGCGCTGACCTTTAACATGTTCTTGCTTCCAAACCGGATTGCATCCGGGGGTGTATCGGGCTTGTCTATCTTGGGTGAGGACCTGTTTGGCCTGGAACCAGCCTATACGCAGTGGGGAATGAATATTCCGTTATTTATAGCAGGGGTACTGCTGTTAGGGAAAAAATACGGGTTGCGTTCCCTGCTGGGAAGTATTATGCTGCCGCTATTCGTTTATGTCACGAAGGACTGGGCAGTTCCGACAACAAATCCGTTGCTGGCTTCGCTATATGGTGGAATCGGAGTAGGATTGGGTTTGGGCACTGTATTTCGGGGCAGGGGCTCGACGGGTGGACTGGCTATTTTGGCGCAGATTATTCAAAAGTATACGGGCTTTAGTCTTTCTCTCTGTGTCATGTTGATGGATGGCACGGTGATTACACTGGCTGGTTTCGCCCTCTCGCCGGAACGTGCGCTGTATGCGTTGATTGGCTTGTTTGTAACTGGTAAGGTCATTGATGCTGTGGAAATGGGACTGAGCTACTCCAAAGTAGCTTACATCATATCCAATCAGAAAGAAACGATCACGCAGGCTATTTTGCAGGATTTGGACCGAGGATTGACAGAGCTGGCAGGGCGGGGCGGTTACACGAACGAAGAACGTCCTGTTCTTATGGTTGTAGTCGGACAAAACGAGGTAACTCGCCTCAAGACGCTCGTCCGCTTGGTAGACCCGGAAGCTTTTGTGATTATTAGTAATACTCGTGAGGTATTGGGTGAAGGGTTTAAGAAGGAAAGCTAAAACAAAAGGGCCTGTCTGGAGGTATGCTCTTAACTGAATTAATGTAGGAGAGCAGGAGAGCCTACTAATTAGGCTCCTCTCTTCAGAATGGCTTTCCTAGATTCCTTTTACTAATCGTTCAAGCCAATTTGCCGTTTGTCCTTGATTGAAATACGAGGTTGGCGTTCCTCTTACCCCTGTTTTAACCATAAATAGACCGCCTGCTAATGGTTGATCGGCACTATCATTATCTTGAGCAGTCGTAATATATAACTCATCCAGATGTTCACCGCCAAAAGCACACGAAGTCACACAATTGACGGGGAGTGACACCTCAGCAATCACTTCTCCATGAGCAGGATGGATACGGGAGACACGTTTACCACCCCATCGCGCGACCCACAACATGCCCTCTGCATCGATTGTCATGCCATCTGGATACCCTTCACTTTCATCCAATCTAGCCACCAGTTGCTTATTCCTAATCGTGCCTTGTGCCACATCGTAATCGAAGGAGACGACCTCCAATGTTGGAGTATCAATGTAATACATTGTACGATGATCTGCGCTCCAGGCTAATCCATTAGATATGGAAGCTTTATCAACCAGTAAGGAGACATTGCCTTTTGTGCTCAGACTATACAATGCTCCTTGCGCGTGTTCGCCATTTAGGCTCATTGTTCCTGCTAAAAAACGTCCTGTAGGATCGCATTTTCCATCATTAAAACGATTACCTAGTTTACCTTCCTCAGGATCATGGATCAATACTTTGGCCCCTGTCTCAATATCCAAACAATATAGACCGCTAATCAGCGCTACGATCACTTTATTTTTGAGATAAGGTACAACTGTACCAATGTGTTCACCAACCTCTATTATACGATTTGTGCACGTAGAAGGATCGTAGATATGCAATTGGAAGCCTTCAATATCGACCCAAAATAAACGTTGAAACCGCTGATCCCAGCTGGGGCCCTCGCCTAACTTTGCTTTAGCATCTATAACGATATTTGCTGTATATGTTTCGATGTGTAGCACCCCTAACGTTTAAGTTTATTTTCGACCCCAATTATCCGCTTCAGCGGCTCCTCTGCGCAGATTCACTAGATGCAGCCCATGTGACTCCCTTCATGTTCAACAAGTTCATAAAGTGCAGCAAACGGCCAATCGAGATGAATACCAATATATGAGATAATTTAAAGGGAATATCCCCCCCTTTTCTTTATGCAAAACGGCAGACTGTATTCAAGAGACTCTCTGTCTATTTTTTATTTCCTTTATTATAGCTCGTACAGCTTGTCCGTCAAAAGAATAGACAAGAGCGCATATTTTAAATTTGGAGGAATAACATGACATGAGGTGTTGTATTTATATGAATAGAGTCGTATAATAATACATATTTCATAGGAACGGAATGGAGGAAGGTCTGTGAGCGGCAAGTTAAAAGTGGCAATTGTCGGTTCCACCGGGTATGGCGGGGTGGAGCTGATTCGTTTTTTGGTTCATCATCCGCGAGTAGATATTGTATCTGTTATTTCTTCGTCCAGCGCGGGTGTCCCAATCAGTGACGGGTTTCCACATCTGACGGACATTGTGGTGCAGGATTTGGACGGAGTCGAAGTCCACGAAATTGCTGCCAAGGCCGATCTGGTTTTCACTGCTACGCCATCGGGCGTTAGTACCAAGTTAGTGCCGCAGCTTCTTGATGCCGGACTGAAAGTCATTGACCTTTCCGGGGACTTCAGGCTTCGAAGCGGGGAAACGTATGAAGCATGGTATAAAAAGCCTGCGGCTTCACCCGAGTATCTCAAGCAAGCGGTATACGGACTCAGTGAGGTGTATGCAGAAAAGCTGGCGGGCGTTTCTTTTATTTCAAATCCAGGCTGTTATCCGACCGCAACATTGCTGGGGATTATTCCTGCGCTGAAAGCGGATTGGATTGACCATCGGTCGCTGATTGTGGATGCCAAATCCGGTGTATCCGGCTCGGGTAGGGGAACAAGTCTTGTTTCGCATTATGCGGAAATGAACGAGAATTTCAAGGCTTATAAGGTGAATAAGCACCAGCACATCCCTGAGATCGAACAGGTACTGGGTGATATTGCGGGCGAGGACGTTACGATTACGTTTACGACACAACTTGTTCCCATGACCCGAGGAATTATGAGTACAATTTATGTCACGCTAAAGGGTGACCATACAGATCAGGATCTTATCGGGTTATACCGGGATTATTATAAAGGGCATCCTTTTGTCCGGGTACGTGGCGAAGGTATATGGCCAGCAACGAAGGAAGTATTGGGTTCGAATTACTGCGACATCGGTTTTGCAGCAGATGCCCGAACCGGGCGTCTTACGATTATTTCTGTCATTGATAATGTTGTGAAGGGTGCCGCTGGACAGGCGATTCAGAATTTAAATTTGATGATGGGATGGGAGGAGAACCTCGGGCTGGGCTTCATACCGGTATATCCGTAAGTAGCAAGTAACCGCAACAAGATGCAGGAAACGTCAGCGAGCGGAATTTCGAATACAGGCAGCTGCCATTCATCGAATATGTTGCGAACGAGGGCACATAATTATGGGCAAAGTAGAGTTTACAGTAGTAAACGGGGGTAACATCGTAACTCCGCGTGGCTTTACAGCCGGGGGATTACACTGCGGACTAAAAAATACGAACCGCAACGATATGGGCGCGATTCGTTGCGAGGTAGAGGCGACAGCTGCTGCGGTGTACACCACCAATGTGTTTCAGGCTGCACCGCTGAAGGTGACCCGCGAGAGCTTGGCAGATGGTCGATTGCAGGCAGTAGTGGTGAACAGCGGGAACGCCAATGCCTGTACGGGACAGCAAGGGGAGCAGGATGCCTACGCTATGCGTTCGGCTGCGGCTCGTGAACTGGGTGTTGCTGAGAGCAATGTAGCCGTCGCCTCGACGGGCGTGATCGGCGAGCATTTGAAAATGGATCGTGTGCTTGGCGGAATATCCTCCTTACCTGACCGTATGAACGGGGCAAACGATGGAGCGGAGCAATTTACCCAAGCCATTCTGACAACGGATTTGGTTAAAAAGGAAGCATGTGTGGCGGTTGAGGTGGACGGTGTGACCGTAAACATCGCCGGGGCGGCCAAGGGATCGGGCATGATACATCCGAATATGGCAACGATGCTCGCTTTTATGACCTGTGATGCAGTGATCGGACAGACGGCGCTTCATCAACTATTAAAGCAGGCAACGGATACCAGCTTTAATATGATTACGGTGGATGGGGATACGAGCACGAACGATATGCTAATCGCCATGGCGAGCGGACTGGCTGGCAACCGTGAGCTGCACGTAGGGCATCCCGATTGGGACGCTTTTGCCGAGGCGTTCACCTATATCTGCCGAGAGCTGGCGAAGGCAATTGCTCGCGATGGAGAGGGTGCTACGAAGCTGGTAGAGGTGTCTGTAAGCGGAGCGGTAAGCGATGCGTCCGCCCAAGCGATAGCCAAGACAGTGGTGGGGTCCAGTCTGGTCAAGTCAGCCGTTTTCGGAGCAGATGCGAATTGGGGACGGATTATTGCGGCCGTAGGGCGTGCCGGAGAACCTGTTAATCCAGATACGGTAGATATTCGCTTGGGTGATATTGTTGTGCTAAGCCAATCGAGTCCGGTCGCTTTTGACGAAGAAGAGGCGCTAGCCTATTTGCGGGGAGATACGGTGCAAATTATTGTTGATTTGCAACACGGGAACGGAATCGCTACAGCGTGGGGCTGTGACCTAACCTATGATTATGTGCGGATTAACGCTGCTTATCGGACATAGGTACCAGAATAAAATACGGATTGAATAAGGATAGTAGTTGTTAGAAGCAACGAGCGGATGTAAGCCCAGCATCATTTAAAAATGGCACGGATATGCAGAGAAGAAAAGGAGAGATGATATGCAATCGGCAGTGGAACACGCGGATCAAGCGAATCATGCGGGAGTGGCACGTCGTAATTTTGTGATGAAATGCGGAGGAAGTACGCTGGCTGCGTTACCTGATTCCTTTTTTGAAGATTTGGCGCGTTTGCAGTCGGAAGGTCTTCAACCTGTCATTGTACATGGCGGTGGCCCTGCGATTTCCGACAACTTGGCGAAGCTGGGGATCGAAACGGAGTTTATTCATGGATTACGCAAAACGACCGAACCTGTGTTGGATGTCGTGGAAATGGTACTGGCAGGCAGCATTAACAAGCAGATTGTACGTAGAATAGGGATGCATGGGGGCCGAGCGTTGGGGTTGTCAGGCAGTGATGGCTATTTAATCGAAGCCAAGCCTGTGTCGAATGCCGCTGAGGTCGGTTGGGTCGGAGAGGTAACATCCGTTCAAGCCTCGATTATTACAGGTGTACTGGATATGGACTATATGCCTGTTATTGCACCCATCGGGATTGATCGATCGGGTCAGCGTTACAACATTAATGCGGATACAGCGGCGGGTGCGGTAGCCTCTCATCTGGGGGTCAGTCGGATGATCGTCGTTACAGATGTACCAGGCATATTGAAGAAGTATGGCGGAGAAAAGAGAGTGCTGGACTCTATCACTGTACAGGAGATTGAGGATATGATCAGCACAGGTGAAATATACGGTGGTATGATCCCGAAAGTGAGAGCGGCTATTGCCTGTATCCACGGCAAAGTGAAGGAAGTCGTCATTGTGAACGGTAGCGAACCGCAGGTACTAAGCCGTGTGCTGGGCGGAGAATCGATTGGAACACGCATCGTGCGTATGCAGTAATTACAATATATAGCTTGACCTATATAACCAAACGATAAAGGAGCGTGAACATAATGAGTAAGGAACCGAATACGCTGGTGAGCGAGGAAATGCCAAGTACGGATGGAAGCGGAGTGCAAACGGAAAAGGTGTCGGCAAAAGCGCAGACAGAAAGCTCTCTTTTTCCAACCTATGCAAGATACCCGCTTACGCTGGTAAAAGGACAAGGAAGCTGGCTGTGGGATGATCAGGGCAAGCGTTATCTGGATTTCATGTCAGGCATTGCCGTTACCAATCTCGGCCATGCGCCTCAAGCAGTAGCTGAGCGATTGAAAAAACAGATCGATGAACTGTGGCATGTATCCAATCTGTTTCATATTCCGGGGCAAGAACGAGCCGCTGCCTTGCTGACAGCCAATAGCAGCGCGGATGCTGTGTTTTTCTGCAACAGCGGGGCCGAAGCGAATGAAGCTGCAATTAAGCTGGCGCGTCGTTACCACCAGAAGGTAAAGCAGACCGGTCGCTACGAAATCATTACGTTCACGCAATCCTTCCACGGACGGACGCTGGCAACCTTGACCGCTACGGGTCAGGATAAAGTTAAAGAGGGCTTTTTACCGCTTCCTGCCGGGTTCAAAAGTGTTCCGCTTCATGATCAGACGGCGCTTGAAGCAGCCATCAGTGAGCATACGGCGGCAATTATGCTGGAAATGGTGCAGGCCGAAGGCGGCATGTATCCGGTAGACCCTGCTTTCGTAGATGTGATCACAAAGTTGTGCCGCGAGCATGGTTTGCTGCTGATCATTGACGAGGTACAAACAGGTATGGGACGGACGGGCAAACTGTTTTCCTTTGAGCACTATGGTATAGAGCCGGATATCTTTACATTGGCGAAAGGACTGGGCAGTGGTTTCTCTGTGGGTGCGATGCTAGGCAAAGGATATTTGCGTGAAGCGTTCACAGCGGGCAGTCATGGTTCTACCTTTGGAGGTACGCCACTTGCTATGGCAGCGGTTCAAGCTACTATTGAAACGATTATTGATGACAAGCTACCAGAACGTGCAGCTGAGATGGGAGATTACCTTTTCCATAGTCTGCAAAAGCAGCTTGGAGATAGTCCTTTTGTAAAGGATATCCGTGGAAAAGGTCTGATGGTCGGTATTGAGTGTGCAGAACCGGTAGCGGAGCTTGTTTTGGCAGGACAGAAGAAGGGGATTCTGTTCATTACAGCAGGACCGAACGTGATTCGTCTGTTGCCTAACTTGTATGTAACGAAAGACGAAATAGATCAGGCTGTAACATTGATTGCTGAATTGATTCGGGAGCATGTGGCTTAGTGTAAAGGCCAAATCATCCTAGACTAGAGTGTAAAAGGAGACGATAGCATGAGCCAGGGCGGCGCACTGCAGCAGATGAATTTGAAGGGGCGGGACTTCCTGGAACTGGACGATTACTCTCCAGAGGAAATCCAGTATTTAATTGATCTCGCCATTGAAATTAAGCGTAAGCACAAAAACGGAGAAACCTATCAGCCGCTAAAAGGGAAAACGCTCGGACTGATTTTCGAAAAATCCTCTACACGTACACGGGTATCTTTCGAAGTCGGTATGTATCAATTGGGTGGGCATGCTCTTTTCCTCAGCAAAAATGACATTCAACTGGGACGCGGCGAACCGATTAGCGACATGGCTCAAGTCATGTCACGTTATCTAGATGGCATTATGATTCGTACCTTTGGGCACGATAATGTTGTAGAGTTGGCACGTTATGCGTCCGTTCCTGTGATCAATGGATTGAGTGATTTAGCTCATCCGTGCCAAGTGCTAGCTGATTATCAAACCTTGTATGAGCAAAAGGGTAAGCTAAAAGGGCTCAAATTGGCTTACATCGGAGACGGTAACAATATGGCTCATTCCCTCTTGATTGGGGGAGCGAAGCTTGGAGTGCATGTGTCCATCGCAAGTCCAGCTGGATACGAGCCTGACCCGAGTGTGGTCGCAGCTTCCCGTGAAATTGCCAAACAGACAGGTAGTGAGATCGTTATAACCCAAAGTCCGCAGGAAGCAGTACAAAATGCGGATGCGATCTACACAGATGTGTGGGCGAGCATGGGCTTTGAGGAAGAGCAGAAGGAGCGGGAGCTTGCTTTTGCCGACTTCCAGGTGAATGAGGAGCTGGTCAAGCTGGCGAAGCCGGATTATTTATTCCTGCACTGTCTCCCTGCGCATCGTGGGGAAGAAGTGAGCGCAGGCGTAATCGATGGTCCGAATTCGGTCATTTTTGATGAAGCGGAGAATCGTCTGCATGCGCAAAAAGCACTGTTAGTTGCTTTAATGGCATAAGATTGATAGGTATTGATAGGTAAAGAAGATAAAGGTAAGCAATCGGGGAGGACTTCAACAATGGCAAAAGAAAAAATCGTACTCGCATATTCCGGCGGTCTGGATACGTCGGTCATTCTGAAATGGCTCAAAGAAACTTATGATGCTGAAATCATCGCATTCACCGCAGATATCGGTCAAAAGGAAGAACTGGACGGTTTGGAGGAAAAAGCACTCGCTACGGGGGCCTCCAAAGTGTACATTGATGATCTGCGTGATGAATTCGCCAAGGATTTTATTTATCCGATGTTCCAGGCGGGTGCTTTATATGAAGGACAATATTTGCTCGGAACGAGTATTGCACGTCCATTGATCGCTAAGCGGATGGTCGATATTGCGATTGCCGAGGGAGCAACAGCCATTGCTCACGGGGCAACAGGCAAAGGTAACGATCAGGTACGCTTCGAGCTGAACGCGGCGGCGTTGACGCCGGATATCAAGGTGATCGCACCTTGGCGGCTGGAAGAGTTCCGCAATCAGTTCCCGGGCCGTGCAGAAATGATTGCCTATGCGGAAAAACACGATATTCCGGTAACTGCTTCTGCAGCCAAGCCATACTCCATGGACCGTAATCTGCTGCATATCAGCTATGAAAGCGGCGTGCTGGAGGACCCTTGGTTTGATCCAAGTGCTCCTGAAAATAAAGAAATGTTCTTGCTCAGCAACGCGCCTGAGGACGCTCCTGATGAAGCAGAATATTTGGAGTTGGAATTTGAAGCAGGTAATTGCGTCGCTTTGAACGGAGAACAGCTAAATCCACTGCAAGTGATGGAAAAACTGAATGAGCTGGGCGGCAAGCATGGTATCGGACGTGTGGATATGGTGGAGAACCGTTTTGTTGGTATGAAGAGTCGGGGAGTCTATGAGACGCCGGGCGGTACGATCCTGTTCACAGCTCACCGTAAAATGGAATCTATCACGATGGATCGCGAGGTTATGAATCTGCGTGATAGTCTGATTACCCGTTATGCTACCTTGGTTTACAACGGTTTCTGGTTCGCACCGGAACGTGTCGCTTTGCAGGCTCTGGTTCATGAGAGTCAGAAAAATGTCAGTGGTACCGTGCGCGTGAAGCTGTACAAAGGCAACATTATCGGTGCAGGCGTTAAAAGTCCGGTTAGCTTGTACAACCCGGACATCGCGACCATGGAAGCCGATCCGACACAAGCCTACGATCAAGGCGATGCAACAGGCTTTATCCGCTTGAATGCTCTGCGTTTGAAGGTCAACGCGGGCGTAACACAAAATCATAAATAATGATGTAACCTAAAAAATGTACGGGATGCGGGCCGTTCTTGTCCAAACGACGAGGGCGGCTTGTATTTGCAGAGAGGGGATCATGCAATGAGTAAGCTATGGGGCGGACGGTTTACGAAGCAAACGAACAAGCTGGTAGAGGAATATACGGCTTCTATCGGGTTTGATCAGGCGTTGGCGGAAGAAGATATTCAAGGCAGTTTGGCTCATGTGGCCATGCTGGGGAAATGTGGAATTATTCCGCAGGAGGATGCAGACACGATCAAGGAAGGACTACACACGGTCCTAGAGCGTATCCGCCGTGGGGAAATTGAATTTTCTGTTTCGGATGAGGATATTCACATGAATATCGAAAAAAATCTAATCGAGGCCATTGGTCCGGTCGGGGGTAAGCTGCACACTGGGCGTAGTCGTAACGATCAGGTAGCAACGGATATGCACTTGTATTTGCGCGGACGTGTGGTATCGCTGGTGGGTATGCTGCATGATGTACAAGCTGCATTAATCGGGCAGGCAAAGGATAATCTGGACACGATTGTACCTGGATACACACACTTGCAGCGTGCGCAGCCTATTTTATTTGCACATCATCTGCTGGCGTATGTGTCTATGCTGGAGCGTGATATTGACCGACTCAAAGACAGCTACAAGCGGATTAACGTGTTGCCGCTCGGTGCTGGCGCTTTGGCCGGGACCACTTTTCCGATCGACCGTCATTTTGTAGCCGAGCAACTGGGATTTGATGGCGTATATGAAAATAGCCTCGATGCCGTCAGCGACCGGGATTTTATCGTAGAGTTCCTGGCTGGCGCCTCGCTGATTATGACGCATTTGTCTCGTCTGAGCGAAGAATTGGTGCTATGGAGCAGCACGGAGTTTGGTTTTATCGAGCTGGATGATGCTTTTTGCACAGGCAGCAGCATTATGCCGCAGAAGAAAAACCCGGACGTGCCCGAGCTGGTACGTGGTAAAACCGGACGTGTCTATGGAAACCTCATGGGCTTGTTGACTGTACTGAAATCCTTGCCGCTGGCATACAACAAGGACATGCAGGAGGACAAGGAAGGGATGTTCGATACCGTTGCCACGCTGGAAGGAGCCTTGCAACTGTTCGCACCGATGATCGCCACGATGAAGGTGAACAAGGATCGCATGCGTCAAGCGGTCAACCAGGATTTCTCCAATGCAACTGATATTGCGGACTTTTTGGTCGGCAAAGGGCTTCCGTTCCGTCAGGCGCATGAGGTCATTGGCAAAACCGTGCTGTATTGCATCCATCATGGAAAATATTTGCTTGATCTGACACTGGACGAATTTCAGCAGTTTTCGGATCTGTTCGACGATCGTATTTATGAGGTGCTTCAACCAGAAGCGGTAGTTAATGCACGGAATGTATATGGCGGAACCGCTACTGGGCAGGTACAGGCAGCCATTGGGCGCAGTGAACAGCTCCTGGCGAATACATCAACATGGTTTGAAGGGCACAAGCCGAAAAATTAATCAGTAAAGAAAGATATTATTGTCTTGCACAGTAGCGGGATGCTGTGTAAAATCAGATTTTAAGGAATTAGCAATCTAGGTTTCAAAGGCACCGTTCGCGGTGTCTTTTGTGCTTTTTGAAGTATTTGTTTTATTCATGATCCCAATGATCATGAAATGCATAGATTTCCTGGAAGGGTATTTTTCATAGCATTTAATTTATAGTTCTAAATACCTAGTGATACGCTAGTGTGAAAGTTTCTAGAATTTACATTTTTGTATACTACGCCTACGATGATTATGGTAGAATAGCACTAAGTTTTTCAATGAATTACCAATTCAATAGGAAAAGAACTATATTCAATAAATAAATGTCAAGTTACTAGAGGCACTTTTGATTAGGCCAATTTCATAAATGTGTAAATGAAGGGCTTGAATGAGAACATAGGTATGTCCTGGTTTCGGGAGAACGGCAAGTAAAAGCTCTAAAGTAGCGACGTAGCTGAAGGCAGAGTCGGGATGATCCAGGGAGGTATTATGAGAACTAAAAGGACGGCGCGTCAGTTAAAGAGCGCTTGGATCGGTTATCGCGCTTCTGAAGCCGATCAACTGATATCTTCATTGCATGAGGAACGGGTGCAAGCGGAGGAGTTACTGCGTGAGGAGCGGGAACTTTTCCACGCGGCGCTGGAACGGAAAAAGCAGCGGGATGCGGAGTTAAAGCAGCTGCTTGCGGATGCGCTTGCGGAAGAGCGGCGCTGGATTGAAAGGGCGGGAATTCATGGGTGACAAGCTTAGGTGGCAGGTTGGAGGAGTTTCAATTCGCCAAACCAAGAGAAGAATAAAAGAAGAGCGTCAGCGAATCGAACAACTGCAACAACAGCTAGAGGCTCAGCGGTTAGAGCAGGCCCCGGTGCTGTACAAGCTTGATTTTCATATTGAAGAGTTGGAACGGCGACTTCAGGATACAGAACTTCGTATCCAGGCGATACAGAATGCCAATGATACAGCAGCAACTGTGGAACAATTGCTGGATGAAGGGTTACAGGATGGACAGGTGCAGGAGGCTCAAGTCCAATATGCATCTGGGCAGGAACAGGTAGCAGCAGGAACG
Organism: Paenibacillus sp. OT2-17; assembly: GCF_009827695.1. Classification (NCBI taxonomy): domain Bacteria; kingdom Bacillati; phylum Bacillota; class Bacilli; order Caryophanales; family Paenibacillaceae; genus Paenibacillus; species Paenibacillus sp. OT2-17. The sequence continues at coordinate 111,435 of NZ_WUDQ01000003.1, forward strand.
GCTATGGGCGCTGCTTCCAGTATCCCTGGTACGGAAGGCGAAGAGGCCGCAACAGGAACGCAGAGCGGACGAAACGGCAAGGCCCGTCTAGGGGATCAACTGGTGGAGAACGGGATGATCACCCGCGATCAGCTGACAGATGCCATCCGTAACCAGAAGCGTTACGGTGGCAGGTTGGGCGATATTCTTGTAGAGATGGGCTTCATTACAGCCGAGCAGCTCCAAGAGCAGGTTGACGGCGACGAGTCCAAGGAGCGTCTAGGCGATATGCTGGTTCGTTCCGGCTATATATTACCGGAACAACTGGAGCGCGCACTGGAGTTCCAGGCGAAGAGCGGCGGGCTGCTCGGCGACATCTTGCTGTCATTGCAAATGCTGGAACCTGCGGATTTGTACCGCGCGATTGCTACACAGAACCGAATCGGGCGCATTGGTGAGGAGCTGGCGCTGGATGCGGCGTACAAACTACCCGAGCAAGTGGCAATGGCTTATGGCGTGGTCGTCATCCATCAGTATATGAACCGATATATTGTGGCGGTTAGCGATCCGTTGCCAGAAGAGCGACGCTTGAAGCTGGAGGAAATCCTGGGTATGCCGGTAGAGCAGGTGCTTGCTACGAAGGAAGAGATGGAGCAGCTCTGGGGTAAAATCTACGGTGAAGAAATGATGCAGGAGAGCACGACCGGTCTATTGGAAAAAGAACCGCACAATTCGGCGCGGACGACTTTTACAAAGGGACAACTTTGGGTGTTCGCAGCTATGGGTATGATTACACTGCTCGGTCTCTTGTGGAACAGTTGGAAAACGGTGTTGATCATCAATATGATGATTCAGCTGTTTTATTTTGCGATGACGCTATTTAAATTTGGCATTATTTATCTCGGTTCCCGGCGTGGGGCGCAGCTTCGTTTTACGAAGGAAGAGGTTGACGCCATGGATGAAAAGAAACTGCCGATCTATACCATTCTTGTACCTATGTATAAGGAGGCGGGCGTGCTTCCGATGTTGTTGCGGAATTTGGAGCAGCTGGATTATCCAAAGTCCAAGCTGGATGTGCGGCTGCTGATTGAAGAGGATGACATTGAGACGATCGAGCTACTTCGTGAAATGAAGCTGCCGGCCTATTACACGACACTGGTCGTTCCAGACGGTTTGCCGAAAACCAAGCCGAAGGCATGTAATTATGGACTTATTCGGGCACGTGGCGAGTTTGTCGTGATTTACGATGCTGAGGATCGTCCCGACGCTGATCAGCTTAAAAAGGTCATTGCAGCGTTCGATTCACTCCCTGAGCATTATGCATGTATTCAAGCGAAGCTCAACTACTTTAATAGTACACAAAATTTGCTGACCCGCTGGTTCACTCAAGAATACAGTATGTGGTTCGAGTTACTGCTGCCGGGTATTATGCAGTTAGATACCCCAATTCCTTTAGGCGGCACATCCAATCATTTTCGGGTATCTGTATTGAAAGATATTAATGCGTGGGACCCCTACAATGTAACCGAGGATGCCGATCTGGGCATACGTCTGTATAAAGGCGGCTACAAAACTGCTATTGTCGATTCCCGCACATGGGAGGAAGCTAACAGCCGCGTGGGCAACTGGATTCGTCAGCGGTCACGCTGGATCAAGGGGTATATGCAGACATGGCTGGTTCATATGCGCAATCCGGTTAAGCTGGTGCGCGAAGTGGGCTGGAAGGGCTTTTTCGGCTTTCAGGTGATGATTTTGGCAACTCCGATGTTGCCGTTGCTGAATCCGATTTTTTGGGGCTTGCTTATTTTATGGTTTGGCTGGGAATTATCCTTTATTCCCAAGCTGTTCCCGGGGTATGTGTATTACCTGGCCAGCGCGGAATTTTATATCGGTAACTTTCTGTTCGTATTCAGTAACGTGGCCGGAATGTATTGGGTCATCGGGGAACTGGAAGAGCGCGGTGAACGAACATTTTCATACGCGATGGTCAAATATGGGCTACTCTCGCCGTTATATTGGGTACTTATGAGTATAGCTGCGGTGAAAGCCGCTTGGCAGCTCATTACCAAGCCGTTCTATTGGGAGAAGACGACACATGGTCTGACCGATATGCACGATTTGGATGATACCCCGGCACAGTCCTCCTGAATATGAAGAAAGAAGGAGCAAGAATGGAGACAAAAACACCTTTTTTATCCGTCGTCATTCCCATGTACAATGAAAGCTCGCATCTCGAGCGTTCACTTAAGGTAATTGATGGGGTATTGTCTGTTGTCACCTCACGCTATGAGCTCATCATAGTAGATGATGGTTCCAAAGACGATACGTGGCTCAAGCTGTCCGGATTGTCCCGTCGTATGCCCTCTTTGCTCGCGCTCCGACTGAGTCGGAACTTCGGTAAGGAACTGGCGTTGTGTGCAGGTTTGGAAAATGCCTCTGGCGATGCAATCATTGTCATGGACGGTGATTTGCAGCATCCTCCTGAAATGATTGGTGAAATGGTACGTTTATGGCAAAATGAAGGTTATGATTTGGTCGAATGTGTGAAAGAATTTCGGGGAGAAGAGTCGGTGGGCAAAAAGCTCGGAGCTTCTTTGTTCTACGCGACCCTGAACCGCTTGACGGGCTTTAATCTCAAGGATGCCTCTGATTATAAGCTACTGGATCGACGAGTGGTGGATGCCTGGATGGCGATGCCAGAGCGGATGCCGTTTTTCCGCGGGATGACGGCCTGGCTAGGTTTCCGTAAAACCCAGATTTCATTCCGGGTGGCTCCACGCGAAGAGGGGCCAAGCCGCTGGAGTCCGTTAGGGCTGACTCGACTGGCAGCAGAAGCGATCGTTTCGTTTTCGACAGTACCGTTGCGGGTAGTAAGTCTGATGGGCCTCATTTTTATGCTGATTTCAGTCGTATTGGGGATTCAGACCTTAATGCGCAAATTAACGGGTGATGCTGTGACCGGTTTTACCACTGTCATTTTGCTGCTCTTGATTATTGGCAGTGTACTCATGCTGTCAATTGGTGTGGTAGGAGAATATATTGCCGCCATATATCACGAAGTCAAAGCTAGGCCTCGCTATCTGATAGCAGATAAACGGGCGAATGCTGACCGATTGTGGGTGGACAGGGAGTTTAATCAACATGATCAGACGTTCATATCTAAAGTATCCAATCATTAAATACGGTATTGTGGGGCTGCTGGGTACAGGTATCCATGTTGGTGTGCTTGTGTTGCTGGTGGAGTTGTTTACGGTACCAGCAGTAACGGCTACTACAATCGGATTCGTGGTTACATTGCTCGTTTCGTATGTGCTGAACCGAAACTGGACGTTCGAGCCTACCGGCGAGGGAAGCCGCACCCAGTTTCTTAAATATTTATTGGTCTGTACCTGTGGCTTGCTCTTAAATGCCGCTCTGATGTACGTGACCATTCACTGGATCGGTTGGTCGTATCTGATCGGTGAAGTACTAACTACCATCATCGTGCCTGTTCATAATTATATCTGGAACCGTTACTGGATCTTCTCCGTTCCGCAACAGCGTCAGAAAGAGGTTTCATGATTTTAAGAAAACACGGAAAATTGCTATCATTGTTTGCTTGTATTACTACTCTTGAACTGGCCGTGGGTGTGTATTTTGCATGGCATCTTGGCTATATGCATACCGATGCGCTCAGTCGAGTGGCTAATGCATTTTATGTGCTGTACAGTCGTGACCCACACTTGGGTGCTATCGGGTTTGTATGGAATCCGCTGCCCAGTTTGATGGAACTGATAGTGCTGTTGTTTTATCCTTTATTTCCGGTACTCGCTTCCCACGGGCTGGCGGCAGTGATTGTGAGTAGCCTGTTTGCAGGGGCGAGCGCGGCATTATTGTATGCGACGGGCAAACAGTTGGGGCTTCACGGTGCAACCAGCTTGCTGATTGCGCTGTTATTTTCACTGAATCCATTTATGTTTTTGTTTGGCTTCAACGGCTTGAGTGACTCGCCATATATCTTTTTCATCCTGCTGACAGTGAGTCGATTTTGTATGTGGTTGAAGGATCGCAAGGCGGCGCATCTGATCGTATCCGGTTTTGCGCTTGCATTGGCTTTTTGGGTTCGCTATGAAGCAGTTCCGCTGGGTATTGCGATGGCTTTGGGTGTATTGCTGACGATCTTTTTTCTGCATCGGTGGCGTACAAACAGAGAGAGGGTTAGAACGGAATTGTCTTTAAAAGAGCGCCTGTACAAGGTGGAGGCGACATGGCTTCTATTGTTGCTACCGCTTGTCTTTTCCGGTCTGCTTTGGCTCTTTTTCAACTGGATTATCATGGGCGATCCGCTTTACTTTTTACGCTCGCAATATTCCAATTCCACACAATCAGTGGTTTTGTTGGAAGATCAACGCTTTGTGGCCATGTTTGCCCACCCTGTGCTGATGCTAAAGTTTATCGGGCAACGAACCTTATGGTATGCTGCTCCGTTGATTGCGATTTTGCTCATACGACTATTGGACAAACGTCTGTTGAGTTGGAGCACGTTAACGCTACTGGCCATTTTTTTATCGGTGCCTGGACTTCAGCTTTTGCTGATGCTCAAGCAGTCTTCTTTTGGCTGGTTCCGATATTTTATGTATGTATTCCCGATTACAGTTGCCTGGTTGCCGTATGAGCTAAGTTTATTGAAGGGAAAAATGAGGGGGATCGGAATCTCTCTGGTAACAGCAGGAATGTTGGTAACAGCAGGTTTGTTATCCTACGCACTGACGAACCCCGCGATTGCAGCGGATGAACACAGCTATTTGACGCATAGTGGCAATGAAAGCTACGAACGGCAAATTATTGAGCGGAAAATAGCGCCGTGGCTGGATGAGCATTATGGTTCATCCCTCATTTTGACAGATTCCTATGCCGCCTATCCGATTATTTTGAGTAGTAAAATTCCAAAGAAATTTATGATTACGAGTGATTTTGACTTTGGGGAATCTTTAATGGATCTGCCTGCTTCCAAGGTGGATTATGTCTTGGTCACGCGCTTGGTGGATGGGGTACCGCTGGATCAGGTGAACCGGAACTATCCTGATTTGTTCGAAAAGGGAGCGCCGTGGGCCTCGTTGGTACATGACTTTGACGGTCAGTGGCGACTGTACAAAATAGAGCATGCAGAATCGAAATAATTATGATATTTTAGTGCATCGTAGCGGAGGAAAGCATACAGCTGTAGGGTGTGAGTAGGCTACAGCTGTATCACCGCAAGAAGTTTGAGGGGGAACGAGAGGAATGTCCTTTCGCAAATGGTCTGCAAGCAGATGGATGGCTATAGGTCTGTTTGTATTTATACTTGCATTGGAACTGTCTGCGGGCATCTATTTCAGCTATGTTCTGGGATATATGCACACAGACGCGCTCAGTCGCGTAGCTAATGCATTTTATGTGTTGTACAGCCGGGACCCGCATCTGGGCGCAATCGGATTTATCTGGAATCCACTACCCAGTCTTCTGGAAATGGTGATTCTACTGCTGTATCCAATCTTTCCGGCATTAGCCACCTATGGATTGGCTGCTGTCATTCTTAGTGCTACCTTTGCTGCTTTGACCGCTATGTTGCTGTATCGGGCGGGGGTCAGAACAGGGCTTAGCTCACGGATGAGCATCATGCTGGCACTGTTGTATGCACTGAATCCGTTTATTTTACTGTTTGGTGCCAATGGGCTGAGCGATTCGCTATACATATACTTCATTATGATGACGGTGATTGAGTTTGCATTGTGGCTCAAGGATCGCATGACGGCAAGTCTTATTGTTTCTGGATTAGCGCTTGCCATGGCGTTCTGGACTCGCTATGAAGCGGTTCCTCTGGGCGTGGCAATGGCGGGTGGAGTGGTATTGGCGATCATGTTTCTTCATCGGAACATGGGCAGACGTGAACTGGCCTTGCGAGAAAAACTGCACAAGGTAGAGGCAACTTGGTTACTGCTTCTGCTCCCCGTGGTCTTTTCCGGGCTGTTGTGGATTTTCTTTAACTATCTCATTATGGGGAATGCTTTTTATTTCCTGAATTCGGAGTATTCGAACACGGCCCAATCGGCAGAGCTGCTGAATGATGATAAGTTTGTAGAGATTTTCTCCAATCCGCTGGTGGCCTTGAAATTTATTGCTTCCAAAACACTCTGGTATTCGGTACCGTTGTTTGCTATTCTGTTCATTCGTCTGTTGAGTGGACGCTTGTTCCGATGGGGAACATTGATTATTTTGCTGCTGTTCCTGTCAGTGCCAGGGTTGCAATTTTTACTCATGATGAAGCAATCTTCGTACGGATGGTTTCGTTATTTTATGTACGTGTTCCCAATTACCGTAGCCTGGTTGCCCTATGAGCTGAGCCAGCTTCAGGGACGATGGCGGAGGGCAGCCTTTGGCCTGGTGTCCGTCAGTCTGCTGCTTACCGCTGGATTACTTTCCTATGCATTGACTCGCCCGGATATTGCACCGGATGAGAACAGCTTTCTCACACGAACGGGGAATGTGAACTATGTGAGACAGGAGTCAGATCGTAAGATTGCCGTCTGGTTGGATGAGCATCTGCCGAAGTCTACCATTATGACCGATTCGGCTTCAGCCTACACCATGATTGTCTACAGCCAATATCCAAAACGCTTCCTGATTACCAGTGATTATTTGTTCAATAAGGCATTAAGTTATCCGCAGGATAACCATGTGGATTATATCCTTGTACCTAAGATCATGTCAGGCATGCCACTGAGTAAAATCAATATGGTATATCCGAATTTATATGAAAAAGGCGCTCCTTGGGTCCAGCTTGAACGTGAGTTTAACGGTGAGTGGCGCTTGTACAAGGTGCTACCCAAGTCACTAACTAAAGGATCTCCATCGACGGAGACCACGACAAATCCCTAATGTGCATAAAAATCCCCGAGCCTATCCCTTCGCCATGGTGCGATGAGGGAAGCTGCGGGGATTTTTTAACCTGTTTAGTGCTCTTTGAGCGGTAGCCACGCCAGTACATCCTGAATTTTCGCGTCCCAGTATCCCCATTCATGAGCTCCAGGACCTTCTTCGTAGGTCAGCGGAACTCCGGCAGTATTACATGTTTCACGAAAATCCTGATTTCCCTTATATAGGAAATCCTCCGTGCCGCAGCATTGGTAGAGCCGGGGAAGTGAGGTTCCCAAGGCAGCATGACGTTGTAACAGTTCCAGCAAATCGTGATCCGTTCCACGTATTTCATCTGGACCAAAAATGTTAAGCCATTCCGCTGGATTCATCGCATTTTGCATAGGATCGGTGCGTGATGCGTGTAAATCCATGACTCCCGAAAGGCTGGCAGCGGCTGCAAAACGCTCTGGATGCCGGAGCGCCAGTTTGAAAGCACCATATCCACCCATAGAAAGCCCGGCTACAAAATTATCTTCACGCTTGTCGGACAGAGGAAAGAATGAACGTGCCAAAGCTGGCAATTCTTCACTGATAAAGGTCCAATAAGCCGCGCCTTGCTCCATATTCGTATAGAAGCTCCGATGTACCTGGGGCATGACGACAGCTAGGCCCAATGAGGCGACATAGCGTTCAATGGAGGTTCGACGTAACCAGGTTGAATCATCGTCCGATAGTCCATGCAGTAAATACAGCGTCGGATGTGGCCCGGTTCCTTGCTTGCCTTCCAGTCCAATCTGCGAACGGGTTGCCTGAGGAAGAATAACATTCATGGATGTGCTCAGACCAAGAACTTCAGAATAAAACTGACATTGAATAAGAGCCATAAGAAGACCTCTTTTCCTAGGGTTTTGTGACCTCATTGCGGTGTTTCAGCATATGACCGAGTATTCATTCAGTATACCTTAGCCTGTCTAAATATACATATCCAAGTGAATAACTAGGTATTAAGTCCCGTTTCTTATTTATCCTACATTAGGAGGGGGAATGGTTATATGGGACGATTTTTTTAATTTGGGGGTTATTTGGGTTTGATTTCTGGTAAAGTGTTTAAAAAAGAATGATGAATCCAATCAGAGGAGGAATTTATAGCATGGGAAAAAAGTTAAGAAATACAGTTACAGGTGTATTGAGTACAGGTCTTATTCTTAGCGCATTCAGCGCAGCGGCAGCTGCTCCTCAAACTACAAGTGGTCATTGGGCTGGAGATCAGGTGCAACGCTGGTCAGCCACAGGACAATTGGACGGCGCGGTGAAACCAGATGCGGCAATCACACGTGCAGAGTTTATTGTTCTTCTGAATCGCAGCTTGGGTACGTTCACGCAGGATACTCCAGCTGTGACTGACGTAACGTATGCGGACAGTGTAAAAGTAAACGGTAATGGAAGCAGAACGTTCACAGATGTACCAGCTTCTCACTGGGCATACAACGAGCTGACAAGTGCCGTGAATGCAGGTTACATAAGCGGCTATGCAGATAACAAGCTCAAACCAAATGGTAAGGTAACACGTCAAGAGGCTGCGGCTATCGTAGGCAAAGCTATTGGACTCACTGCCGGTAACGCAGCAGATGTTACTAAATTCATTGACTCCGACAAAATTGGAGCTTGGGCGAAGAAAAGTGTAGCTGCAGCTGCGGAGCAAAAAATCATCAACGGTTATCCAGATGGTAAATTCCAGCCACTGAAGTCGCTGACTCGTGCAGAGGCGATTGCTATTCTGGACGCTGCTTCCGGTTACAACCTGAGCCCTGTTGATAATCTGACGACGACTCCTGGTGGAACGGTGACGGATTCCACATACGGCAACGTGACAGATTCCACTTATGGTAACACGTCGACTACTTCTGGCAGCGAAACAGAAGATAGCAGCACAAGTACCAGCACAGATAGCACGACTACGGACAACTCTACAACCATAGATACCAACACAGATACTGACACAGATACTGACACAACTACGGATACGACTACAGAAAGCACTACAGACACAGCTGCTGACGCGGTTGCAACTACGAAAGCACTGAAAGTCAACGATGTGTATGACGGAGAAGGTACAATTACGGGGACAGCTAAAGCAGGTTCCACAGTAACCGCCTATTCCAACGAACTGCCTATCGGTAGTGCAGTAGCCAAAGATGATGGCACATTTAGTATCAGTGTGCTTGCTCAAAAAGCAACGGTTAGGCTGGTAATCAAAGCTGAAGATGCAGACGGTAACGAAAGTGAGCCTGTAGAAATTTCTGTTTTGGGTAAACGCAGCGAGTAATTTATAGCTAAAATCCCCCTTTCACTCTGCCTGGAACAAGTCCAGCCGACAGTGGAAGGGGGATTTTTCGTTTATTCGCTTATACCGTCCTCGACAATAGATTTCTCGGGTTCATGTGTTTGTGGCTCAGACGATGTGCCACCGCCATAACTAGCTATAATGCGTTGCTGCGCTCGATACGTATCGCGGCTGATTCGGGTGCGATCTACAGTTTTTCCGTCTACCTTTTTTACCCGGAATGTTTCTACCACATACCCTTCTTTGCCTTGCCGAAGTACTTGATAGAAGCCGGGAGAAAGTGAGTCATTACGGAGTCTCTTCTCCGGTATGGGAAGTATGCGAACCGTATGGGATTCCAGTTCATACGAAACATTGGACGGAAATGTACCAAAAAATTTAACAGTAAGCGTTCGGTTTTGGACAGCCGCACGAAGTAGTAAATGCTTGCCTGTATTGTTTCTAAAACGAAAATTAATGGACCCTGTAGCAAAAGTCGCATCCTGACCTTTGGGCAGGTAGCTGACCGGCAAGGAATGGTTGCGGCGCTCAACAATGTCCAAACCGACTCGCAGTGCTGCATTATACACCGTGCTGGATACCTGACAAATCCCGCCGCCTATGCCGGACTCCAACTGACCGTTCACGATCACTGGAGCTTCACGAAAGCCATGAGTGCGCTCGGCCTTGGCAATCAATTGACCGTAGTCGAATATGTCGCCTGGCTTGAGAATTAAACCATCAACGGTGCTTGCCGCTGAATTAACGTTATACACGCGTCCTTCCGAGCTACTGCCGAGACTGGTGGAGAATTGAACGATTTTGCGCTCAATCCCTTCGTTCCGTAGACTGTCCACCGAAATTTTCGGTTCCAGCTGACGGAAAGGTAATTCCACTCGTACTGGCTCTTCCGAATCGGTAAAATCCTTGGGCAGCGCCTTATCTAGTGCGGCGTCCAATCTGGGCCAATCCAGGCGTCGGGCAGAACGCCCCGGAATATAACGAACCTGATCATTCCCGTCAATCTGACGCACAGCATTGATAGGCATGCCGTATCGTTGCTCCTCCCAATCGACTCCGAATCGGGCCCTTAATATCTCCTCCTGTCGGAAAGATGTGATAGACCATTCCTTTTCGAAGCTAAAACGTGTCTGCACACGAGTCCATAGATGCTCCGAGCTGAGTGACTTCACGGCATTCCGAAATGCCTCCGCTTTATAATGAATTCCTGCTTCCCCGAGTGTAAGTTTTATATCCTGTGCACTGCTGTCACTGTCCGTCAGAAGCAGTCCACGTTGCTTCAATGTATCCAATTTTTTATCCACCAGCCGAAGAGCGGCTGTGTGATCCATGCTTCCTACGTTCATTCCTCCGACCCTCACTCCCTCCGGCAGCGTTTGTCTGTCGGCGTACAGATGAAGTCCTCCCCACAACATGGCCAGCGCCAGAACACCAGACCATATCCAAATGACAGATAAATGAATTTTTTTCATAATGCAGATGTCTCCTGTCTGATAAGCTTGATAGCGATTCGTGTGCCATAATATTCATATATATGTGCCAAAAGCAGAAAACTTTCGGTACTATTTAGGTAACAAATTTGTTACAATGATAAACGGTATGATGAAATAGAGAAGTTTTTAAAGGAAATGCATGGAATATGTCGAATGGATATTAGGTTATGCGTAATATGATTAAGCAGCGGGAAGTGATCGAGTGATTGAAATGCAGGATGTGTGGAAGACCTATACTAACGGAACCCACGCACTTCAAGGAGTATCGGTCAGAATTGACCGTAATGAATTTGTATACGTAGTCGGCCCGTCTGGAGCGGGGAAATCGACTTTTATGAAGCTTATTTATAGAGAAGAAGTACCTACCAAGGGGCAAATTTCAGTCAATGGTTTTAATATCGGGAAGCTCAAGCAGCGTAAAATTCCCTACGTTCGTCGTAACATCGGAGTCATTTTTCAGGATTTCCGGCTTTTGCCGCGTTTGACGGCTTATGAGAATGTGGCTTTTGCTATGGAAGTTATTGAAGCTCCTAAGAAGCTGATTCGCAAACGGGTACCAGAAGTGCTTGAACTGGTTGGCTTGAAAACAAAAATGAATCGTGAGCCTGCCCAACTTTCCGGTGGGGAGCAACAGCGTGTAGCAATTGCACGGGCGATCGTGAACAATCCTTCCGTGATCATTGCCGATGAACCTACGGGTAATCTGGACCCCGAAACATCGTGGGAGATCATGCAGTTGCTGGACGAAATTAATTTTCGGGGCACGACTATTGTAATGGCGACCCACAATAAGGACATCGTGAACTCCATGCGTAAACGTGTAATTGCCATTGAAAATGGCAACATCGTAAGGGATCAGGTAAGAGGGGAGTACGGATATGACTTTTAACACCTTCTTACGTCATGTGCGGGAAGGTTTCAAAAACATATTCCGCAATGGCTGGATGTCCGTGGCATCCGTCACCTCGATTATTGTGTCATTACTTATATTGGGCGTATTTATCATGCTGGTGCTCAATGTCAATTCCCTGGCTGATCAGGCAGATAGTCAGGTGGAGGTTAACGTATTTCTGGAGCTAAATGTAGAGCAGAACATGCGCGAAACACTGCAAAAGGAAATTGCGGCGATGCCGGAAATCAGCAAAACGACCTTTGTGACTAAAGCTCAGGGTTTGGAGGAGCTGCGCAAAGATCTGGGAGACAGCGGCAAGGAGCTGCTGGAGGGTTTTGATAAGGACAGCAATCCGTTACCGGACAAAATTGTAGTAGAAGTTATTGAACCAACAACGGTTCCATTTGTGGCCGAAAAGATTGAGAAGCTGAATACGTTGCATCCAGAGAAGCCGATTTTAAAGGTTCGTTATGGAAAAGGCACCGTAGAGACACTCTTTACAATTACGAAGCTTATTCGTAATGTAGGCTTTATATTCGTCGCCGGACTGGCGATCATGTCCATGTTCCTTATCTCGAATACGATTCGAGTGACCATATTGGCACGACGCAGAGAGATTGGCATTATGAAGCTGGTCGGTGCGACCAACTTTTTTATACGCTGGCCGTTTTTTATCGAAGGCGCGCTTATTGGTCTTATTGGTTCCCTTATTACTGTAGGTATTTTATTTACTGGCTATCAGCGTTTGCTGACCGCCGTTCAGGGCGATATAGCTCTGAATATGTTGAAGCTTATGCCACTTGAAGGCATTTGGATTCAGTTGAGTGCATTGCTGATTATTTTGGGTATGCTGGTCGGAATTGTTGGCAGTACCCTGTCCATGCGCAAGTTCTTAAAAGTATAAAGAAGCGTTGGCTGGACGTCGTGGTCGGTATCAATTAGAACGGGGAAGCCCGGTGTTATTTTGCGATAAAGGATGGGGAGTGCAAGTTGAAAAAAACAGGATCTGTGTTGGCCGCTACCTTGGTAGCCGCATTGCTAATCCAGCCTTCTGACGGATATGCCAAAAGCATGAGTGAAATCAATTCGCAGCTGAACCAATTGGAAAAGCAGGCCCAATCTGCCAAGCAACAACAGGAAAAGGCTGCTCAAGATAAGCAGTATGCTCAACATTACAAAAATAAAACCGTGCAAAACCTGAAAATTGTGCTTGCTCAGATTAACAGCGTCAGTGATCAGCTGACTCGTGTTGCGGTTCAGATTGATCAAACGGAAGATAATCTACGTGCGACTAAAAAAGATTTAGCTGAGGCCATTGATCGTATTCAGTCACGGGAAAAAATGCTGGAAACTCGTGTGCGTTTGATGTATACGGATGGAACCGTCTCATATATGGACGTGCTTATGTCTTCGTCCAGTTTTAGTGACTTTCTCAGCCGGGTAGATTCCTTGAAAACGATCGTGGAGCAGGATCAAATCCTGTTGGACGAGCATAAAAAGGACAAGGCATTGGTCGTAAGCAAGAAGAAACAGCTGGACACGGAATATAAAAATGCCAAGAAGCTCTATGCGCTCAAGCAGGACGCCAAAGCAGAACTGAATTCGAAGGAAAAAGAGAAACAAAGACTGATTTCCAATTACGATCATGATATTGCTGAGTCAGATGAAATCAGCGAAGAGCAAAATGACATGCTGGTAGCACTCGCTAACAAACGTGTGGGTCTGGTGCAGGAGAAGAACAAGCTTAGAGCGGAGCAGGCTGCCAAAGCAGCACGCGCTAGAGCGGCTGCACGTGCGGCTGAAGCCAAACGATATGCATCTTCATCCTCAGGTGCCGCCTCGAATTCCAGCCATGCGGCAGCCAGTACGTATACAGGCGGAACGGGCACATTGGCTTCGCCTGTATCCCATTACCGACTTTCATCTACTTTTGGCATGCGGGTACATCCGATTACCGGCAAGCTTAAAGGCCACACAGGTGTTGATATGGCGGCTCCTCAGGGAACCGATATTCATGCAGCCGAAGATGGTGTTGTCATTGTTGCCGAATGGTGGAGTGGCTATGGAAATACGGTTGTGATTGACCATGGAGACGGGCTATGGACCCTATACGGACACATTCGCAATGGCGGTACGGTGGTTCATACCGGGCAGACTGTGAAACGTGGTCAAAAAATTGCAGAAGTTGGTTCGACGGGCAATTCCACAGGACCTCACTGTCATTTTGAGGTGCGCGAAAATAACAAACCTGTAAATCCGATGAACTATTTATAGTAGATAAGGTAAGCCCTATTTATAGCCATTACGGTTGTAGATAGGGCTTTGCTGTAATGGTTAATATCCGATGAAGAACATGTGCATTGAGACACGGAGTAGGATACAATTAACATATTCCGTACAAGCTAGACGTATACTTCGTGGATGGATATGCGTTGTAAGGCAATAGGATACAAGATAATGAGAAGGCGGTGGACGATTAGATGTTGAAAAAAAGTACAGCGATACTCTTGATGGTGATCGGGCTGCTTGGCGGCAGTCTGCTCACTTTTGCCTATACTGGAACGACTACAGTAGGGAACAGCGCTCTGGGCGAAGGACTGCTGGCGAGTGTGACAGGTAGCAGTTCTACCTCCAGAAGTGATATCCGCAAAATCGAGACGGCGATGGACCTGATTCAGGGACAATATTATCAGGATGTGGATCGTACCAAGCTGGTGGATGGCGCCATCAATGGTATGATGGAGTCGCTCGGCGACCCGTATTCCTCTTATATGGGTAAAGAAACTGCCCAACAATTCGAGCAATCCATTGAAGGTTCTTTTACTGGGATCGGAGCCGAAGTAGCTGCCGAAAACGGGAAAGTAGTTGTAGTCACGCCAATTAAAGGCTCCCCGGCAGAGAAGGCAGGGTTACGCTCTAAGGATATTATTTTGTCTGTTAATGGTGAAACACTGGACGGATTGGATCTAAACAAGGCCGTTTCCAAAATCCGTGGGCCTAAAGGCAGTCAGGCAAAAGTCAAAATTCAGCGCAGTGGCTCTCCTGATCCGCTCGAATACACGATTACCCGTGACAACATTGATATGGAAACTGTAACGGCTCATATGGAAAGCGACGGTGTAGGCGTCATCACGATCACCCAGTTCTCCTTGAATACAGCAGAACGTTTCAAGGAAGAGTTAGCGAAGCTCGAAAAACAAGGGCTTAAAGGGCTCGTCATTGACGTGCGTAATAACCCGGGCGGCGTGCTTTCCGTGGTCATTGATATTGCACAGCAATTTGTACCTTCTGGCAAAACGATTGTACAAGTGGAAGACAAGAATCAGAAGCGTGAAGAAGAGAAATCCAAAGGATCACGTAAGAACTATCCAGTGACTTTGCTAATGAATAAAGGCAGCGCAAGTGCGTCCGAAATTCTGGCAGGTGCTCTCCAGCAATCAGCAGGTGCTGTGTTGATCGGGGAAAATTCCTTTGGTAAAGGTACTGTACAAACCAGCTATGACAAGCAAATGGGTGACGGTAGCCTGCTCAAAATCACGATTGCCAAATGGTTAACGCCAAATGGAACGTGGATTCATAAAAAAGGGATTAAGCCGAATATCGCGGTGGAACAGCCTGAATACTTCACAGCAGCACCGTTGAACAAGGAAAAGTCCTTGAAATACAATATGAATAGCAGTGATGTGAAAAATGCACAAATCATTCTGCAAGGCTTGGGTTACAAACCAGGTCGCGAGGATGGCTATTTTGACAAAGTAACTGAAAGCTCTGTTATTGCTTTCCAAAAACAAGCGAAGCTGACGGCTAGCGGCATCATTGATGCGAAGACAGCAGCAGCGATGGAAGCCAAGCTGATTGAGAAAATTCGTGATCCGAAAAATGATAATCAACTCAAGCAGGGGATTGAAGAGATTCGGAAGGAAATGAAGACAAGCGCAGCGAAATAATAGTGAGGCTACAACAAGGGGGGCTGGAAACAGCCTCCTTTTATATTGGGATTTATTTGCAGTCTGTCGGTTTGTCTTCCCTACGTTGGCAATTTCATATAGAATAAATGGATATGAAATGTACGTGATCCGCTATACAGCGGGCCAGGGGCATAAGGAGTGTGAATGGACTTGGAATGGGCATTACAATGGGGATGGAGCGTCTTGAATGCTTGCTTGTACCTGCTTTTGCAGCCGTTTTATTATATCTCAATACTCATTGTAGCACTTGGTTATCGTCGGCAAATGCTGCTGGAGCGCAAGCTATTTCATACCAAAATGCATAGCTGGGCTGCAGAGACCTGGCGTGTCGTATGGAGTGGTTTGCTTGCTGGAATGGCGCTATCTGCTCTGGGAATGTTCGTCAGTGTGCATCTGAGCTCGGCTTCCATCGTGTGCCTGTGGGTAGCGACATTACTGCTCATGCTGGTACGCGTCCGTTACCTGTGTCTCGCTTATTCGGTAGGTCTGCTAGGTGTGGTTCAGTTTTTCTTAAACGTGGCCAGTGGCTGGCAACCTGGGGGAGCGCTCGGAACATCAGTAGCAGCCATCCGCGGATTGGATATTCCAGCACTGTTGGTGTTGGTCGCCGTGCTGCATGTGGCTGAGGCGCTGTTGGTTCGCTGGCAAGGGGGGAAGGCGGCCACTCCGCTGTTTGTCGAGGGCAAACGGGGAAGATTGGTTGGCGGTTATCGTATGGAAGACCTCTGGCCCATTCCGTTGTTGTTGTTGGTACCGACTCAGGGAGGATTCACGCTTCCCTGGACACCTTTGTTCGGCGGCGATGCCGGAACCGGGTATATGCTGGCAGCCTTGCCAGTCCTGATGGGCTTCAGCAGCGTGACGCTAGGCCAGCTACCACGACAGAAGGCGGTACTTACTTCGAACCGTTTGCTCCTGTATAGTGTGGCTTTACTTCTGCTGAGCTTGCTGGCTGCATGGTGGAGTCCGCTGATATTGTTAGCAGCGTTATTCTCCTTTCTGGCTCATGAGGCGCTGATCTGGTATGGTAATATAGAGGAAAGTCGTCTTAGCCCGATGTTTGTCCATCCGGAGCAAGGGATGCGTGTTCTCGCTGTGCTGCCAGACAGTCCAGCGACAGCCATGGGCATACTGCCGGGCGAGGCCATTTACCGCGTGAATGGGGTTGTTGTGAATACCCGTGCCGAGTTACACCAGGCCTTGCGAATCAACTCTGCTTTTTGTAAGCTGGAGGTACGCAATCTGCAGGGCGAGAGCAAGTTTGTGCAGCGAGGCATGTACGATGGCGATCATCACCAGCTAGGGGTCGTGCTTGCACCGGATGCAGACGCGAGCTGGGCCGTATCCATACAGCCAGCCTCCATCTATCGGATTGTTGCCATGCACATAGGCGCACGACGACGTAAAGCTGGACAGGCATCGCAGGCAGAGGGTGCACATTTGGATACCATGGACAAATAGATGTTACAACAAGAGGGTAGTCATTATTTGATTAGAGTCGAATAAGGCTACGCTCTTTTTATATGCCGACAGTAGCCTGCTTGAAATCAATATTCTGATCGGTATACAATGAATATGTAATAAGAAGTGTTGATGAACCGAATGCCTATCATGTGTGTCAAGCAGGGAGAGAAAAAGATGAACGCGATTCACTTTATTCGAGAGTACATCAGGCATCCACGTAGCGTAGGCGCTGTTATACCCAGCTCAAGACAGTTGGCCAAACAAATTGCCACACCGATTTACTTTGACAAAGCATCGTGCATTATTGAATATGGTGCAGGAACCGGTGTGTTTACGCAAGAGCTTATTTTGAACAAGCGTCCAGAAACGCTACTTTTAGTGATTGAAGCTAATGAATCGTTTTACAAAACGCTACAAAGCAAGTACGGACACCTGGAGAGGGTACACATTATTCATGGATCGGCTGAGCATGTAGCGCAGTATATACGACAGTATGAGGTCCCAAAAGTGGATTATGTCGTGTCAGGGCTCCCTTTCACCAGCTTGCCCGCTGCATTATCCAGCCTCATTTTGGGACAAACGGCTGAGGTTTTGGGCCAGGAAGGCAAATTTATTACGTTCCAGTACAGCAAGGTCAAACACAATTTTTTTCGCACCTTTTTTGCTGACATTCAGATTAAAAAGGTAAACTGCAATGTCCCTCCCGCTTATGTGTTCACTTGCAGCCTGTAACCTTGCAGCTATGTAGAGGATTAGAATAAATACGAATGTGAATATACGGATAATTATGAGAAGACTTGGTCAGCGTCATTAAAATGCTGAAACAGTCTTTTTTTGTTGTGCACTTTTATGGATATATAAGAAGGGGATATGTTAAAAAGCAAAATTCATTTAAGGAATCATATTTTAAAATGGGGCTTAACCTATATATTACATAAGATGGAACCCGCTAGATTTTTGTAAGATTCATGATAAATCTGAACTTTTGTTAAAGGAGATTTATATATGGTAAAACCGCTGATATTCATGCGTTGGTGTGAGTACTATGAGTTAAGTGACCGTGAGACGGATTTTGTATCTTTTTTTATGATGAATTTCTCGGCTGCCCGTTCAGGCAATCAACCGAAGCTTAGGGAGCAGTTTGTTGAAATTCAGAAAAAAACCTTTCCTGAGTACCCGTTTGATATTACCCCGGAAGAACTGGATTACTCCAAATTCGAAGGCTTGATGAAGCAAGTGTTGAAAATTCATTTTGACACGGCCGAGCTGCTATACTCCTTTTATCTCCAAAAACTGTGCGCACCTTTAGCAGAATACATTTTATCCACTGGAGAATCAGAGCCTGCACGCATCTATTATAAGCTTATTCAAAAGGATAAAGTGCGCTAGGGAAGACGAGTGTGGATGAGCAAGAGCTATTGTGATACCTCAAGCTATATGGTTATTTAAGAAATTAATACTAGCTAATTAAAATAATAGTTAAAAATGTCAATATACCTTTGTGTTAAGGTAATATTATAAATCCAGTTTCAAAGAAAGAGGGTGTTGTTTTCGGCTGGAACATTTCAAGCACGGATATGACGCTGCAACGGAACGATAAGCTCGTTTGGGGACAGGGAAGGGGCCTTAAAGCCTCAAGGAGGGGCATTCGTATGGGTGCCGCTCTTTTTAAATTGAAGGGAGGAAGCGGCATGAAGGCGAAAAATAGTAGTAGTATTTGGTCCAAACGTTCCAAATGGCTGCCTGTCGTCATGGCATGCACGATTATAGTAGGGGGTGCTCTACCGACTCCAACTGTAGTTCACGGTCAAACGGCAAAGACTGTTACCATTAAAGTCGATACATCCAAGGATCGTAAGCCTATTAGCCCTTATATTTACGGTACGAATCAGGAGTTGGCAGGCGATGAGAATCTGACTGCCAGACGACTTGGTGGCAATCGAATGACCGGATATAACTGGGAAAACAATATGTCCAATGCAGGAAGCGACTGGATGCAGTCCAGCGATAGCTATTTATGCGACAACGCCGGATTGACAAAAGCCGAATGTGAAAAGCCAGGTGCGGTGGCAACCTCGTTTCACGATCAATCGCTGAAGCAGGGCACATATTCTTTAGTCACACTGCCGATGGCCGGTTATGTGGCCAAGGATGGAAACGGAAGTGTGCAGGAAAGCGAAAAGGCTCCTTCCGCTCGGTGGAATGAGGTCGTAAACGCTAAAAATGCGCCGTTTCAATTGCAGCCTGATCTGAAAGACAATCAGGTTTATGCGGATGAATTCGTCAACTTTTTAGTGAAAAAGTACGGCGTTGCTTCAACAAAAACGGGCGTGAAAGGATACTCGCTCGACAATGAACCCGCTCTCTGGTCGCATACGCATCCGCGCATTCATGGTGAAAAGGTCGGAGCGAAAGAGTTGGTAGACCGGTCGGTAAGTTTATCCAAAGCCGCTAAGGCGGTTGACGCGGGTGCGGAAATTTTTGGGCCCGTTCTTTACGGTTTTGGCGCCTATAAAGATCTTCAAACTGCACCTGATTGGAACTCTGTAAAAGGCAACTACAGCTGGTTCGTGGACTATTACCTCGATCAAATGCGCCTCAGCTCGCAAGCCGAAGGCAAGAGATTGCTGGATGTCTTCGATGTACACTGGTATCCTGAAGCGATGGGCGGAGGCATACGAATTACAAATGAGGTAGGCAACGACGAAACGAAGAAAGCCAGAATGCAAGCGCCTCGTACTTTGTGGGACCCGACCTACAAGGAAGATAGCTGGATTGCTCAATGGAACAGTGAATTCTTGCCTTTACTGCCTCGATTAAAGCAGTCGGTGGATAAGTATTACCCAGGAACCAAGCTGGCTTTGACTGAGTATAGCTATGGTGGCGAAAATGATATTTCCGGCGGTATCGCTATGACTGATGTGCTGGGCATCTTGGGCAAAAACGACGTCTATATGGCAAACTACTGGAAGTTAAAGGATGGTGCTAATAACTACGTTAGTGCCGCTTACAAGCTTTACCGCAATTATGACGGAAAAAGCTCTACTTTCGGTGATATCAGCGTTCATGCGCAAACGTCGGATATTGTTAATAGCTCGGTGCATGCTTCCGTAACGGATGCATCCTACAAAGAACTGCACCTCGTTG